>MPNB01000136.1 GCA_002238805.1 Rhodothermaceae bacterium bin80
AATCAAAAATGCAGAACATTTACCAAAACTGCAACAAGCACTCTTGAACTGTGTAAACAAACATCAACTCAAGTCTACCTCGAATCGGTTCCGAGAATAAAAGATCAACTAAAATTGGGACATCCCCTTGTGACAGAGAGAGAATATTACTATCTGGAATAATCCTTGAAGTATTATTATATTATGCGGCGATCTATTGTGGTGTGATGGTTGGCTATACATTATTCACAACGCGAGTGCAGTGTGACCATCAATTCGTACAACGATTGATATGGCAAAGAAGAAGTTACCTCAGGAAATCCGAGCCTACACGCACGACGGCGCAGAGCGCACGAACAACCCGCCGGTCGGACTAGCGAGCGCACGTACGGATCCCGATATGCCAGCGCAGCGGTACGAGCACGACCCCCATGTGGACCCGTTCCTAAGTTGGGCAGGCAAGTCGGACCGGACTTCATTCGATGTGCCGACTGTGTCACTGCACGTCCACGAAACCATAGACCCGCGCACGATCATCGAGCAGGTGCAGAAACCTGCGTCAGTTCAGCCATCCCTCTTTGAGCCATTTGAATACCCGAGGCCGTTCCGTGAAGCGATTGACTTCTATAGGCACAAGGATGACTGGACCAACCGGATGGTCGCTGGCGACAGCCTGATGGTCATGAACAGCCTACTCCAGAAGGAATCCATGACGGGCAAGGTACAGATGATCTATATGGACCCGCCATACGGGATCAAGTACGGGTCGAATTTCCAGCCTTTTGTGAACAGCCGGGATGTGGTGGATGGTAAGGCCAGCCATCTGACTGCGGAGCCGGAAGCGATTCGGGCATTCCGCGACACGTGGGAATTGGGTATCCACTCATATTTGAGCCACTTGCGGGATCGCCTCCTGCTGGCTAAGGACCTGCTTGCGGAGAGTGGCAGCCTGTTCGTGCAGATGGGTGTGGATAATATGCCCCGGATGTCCATGCTGCTGGACGAAGTGTTCGGTGTGGAGAATCGGATGGGCGTGATTACCTACGTTACTGGCGGTAGCAGTGCTGTCCAGACCATCCCCAACGTTGCTGACTATATCCTCTGGTATGCACGAGACAAGAAGCAGGCGAAGTATCGGCAGTTGTATGAGACCCTAAGCAGGCCTGAAATTATTAAACTGTTTAACTGGGACGCGTACTTGGAATTGCGTGACGGCACCTCGCGAAAACTGACCCCCGAAGAACGCTCCGACCCTGATCACCACATCCCTCAGGGCGCGCGGTTGTATCAGCGGGTAAAAATCACATCACAAGGGCATTCCACCACAGGCCGTTCCGAGCCTTTTGTCTACAATGGTGATACCTACCGTTGCCGCAAAAACAGCCAGTGGAGCGTCTCGCATGAGGCATTGGAGCGACTTGCCAGCCTGAATCGGCTGGATGGGCGGGGTGGACTTCGCAGGAAGGTCTACGAGGAAGAAATGCCTGGGCGCCGGCTCGCCAATGTTTGGCGTAAGCAGTCCTTCGCATCCAATAAACAGTATGTCGTCCAGACTGCATCCAAGGTCATCCGCCGGTGCCTGCTGATGACTACCGACCCGGGCGACCTTGTGCTTGACCCCACCTGCGGCAGCGGTACCACGGCCTATGTCGCCGAGCAGTGGGGCCGGCGCTGGATCACTTGCGACACATCGCGGGTGGCCATTACTATCGCTCGCAACCGGATTATGACCGCGCATTACCCCTACTATTCCCTGCAGCATCCCGGATCGGGGGTGGCAGGGGGCTTCGTCTGCAAGTCGGTACAGAAGCATACAGCAAAAACGCTGGGCTATGACCTGCCACCGCGCGAAATCATACTCCATGACCAGCCCTTCGTGGACCAAAAGCGTGTCCGCGTAACCGGTCCGTTCACCGTTGAGGCTGTCCCAGCACCAACCGTCCTGTCTGTAACAAACGCGTTGGATGGCCAATCAGGAGGCACTGGAGCGCCAACCGCGGAATCCAAGTCAGCGAAGAGTGCCCCAAGCCAGTCGGATTGGCGAGAGGATCTGTATAAATCGGGCATCCGCGGTAAAGCGGGTGAGCGAATATCCTTCGCCCGAATGGAACCACTGGATGGCCCCCGATGGCTGCAAGCCATTGGGGAGACAATCTCCCGCGATGGCCATAAACCACAGAAAGTCGCAGTATCCTTTGGTCCAGACTACGCGCCGATGGAGCAGAAGCAGGTAGAGCGCGCGGTAGAGGAAGCCATCGGGCAGTTCATCAAACCCGACATCTTGGTGTTCGCGGCATTCCAATTTGACCCGGAAGCGCAAAAAGACATTGACGAGGCCAGTGTGCCGGGACTTACGCTACTCCGCGCACAGATGCATCATGACCTACTCACGGGCGACCTCAAAAAGAAATCTGCTGGCAATGATGTGTTCTGGCTGATTGGGCAGCCAGATGTATCTGTTGGCCCCGCAGGGCACGATGACGATGGGGACTGGGTTGTGGAAGTCAAGGGCTTTGACTATTACAACCCAGCGAAGAATGATGTGGAATCGGGTGGGCAGCACGATATTGCGTGCTGGATGCTGGACACCGACTACAACGGGCGCTCATTGTACCCCCGTCAAGTATTCTTTCCGCAGGGAGGTACAAAGCAGGGGTGGGGCAAACTACAGAAGGCCCTTCGTGCCGAGTTGGATATGGATCGGGTCAAGATCTACGGTGGCACCCGATCGCTCAGTTTCCGCACAGGCGACCATCAGCGTATTGCCGTGAAGATCGTGGACACCCGCGGCGTAGAGAGCCTCAAAATCGTGGACATCCCCGCAGGCCCGTGATGAAGGCTCAGCAGCGGTTGTTTGCAGAGGCGGAATCCAGGGAGGGCTTTGTCCGCCCGTCAATAGACCAGCTGATAATCACATCTCCCTACAAGGAGCCGGAAAACCACTGGGCGTATGATCCAGACACCCGTACATTCTCCAAGCACCCGTATAGGCGCGAAGCAGGCTACATGGTGGCCGACAATGACTATAAGGGAATTGACAATCCCGGTTTGCGCAAGATCATTCCCCGTGTCGGCCCGATCCGCAAGCGCGTTAGTGCTTGGCGACAGCAGGACTATCCGGGTGTTACCGGCATAACCAAGCGACTGTTAGCGTTCTGGCATGACTTGGAGTATAGGGCGGGCGTGCCGTTCTTTTTCTGCCAATTGGAAGCCGTAGAAACGTTGATCTGGCTGACTGAAGCGCCTGAATCTGACCGTAATGACATAAACATCCCCACTGATGGGGGAGACTTTGTGCGCCAGTGCGCCAAGATGGCTACGGGGACAGGCAAAACCGTAGTCATGTCCATGGTTATCGCGTGGCAGATTCTAAACAAGGTGGCACATCCGAATGATAGTCGCTTCTCCAAGGACGTACTGATTATAGCCCCTGGTCTCACGGTTAGGGACCGTCTAGCGGTACTCAATCCGGCTGCATCGGAGAATTATTACCGCGATTTCCGAGTCGTACCAGCCGGGAGTCTTGAAGAGCAGCTCCGCCGGGGCCGGGTGCTGATACGCAACTGGCACGCCCTCCAGTGGGAGACGGCCGAAAAAATTGCCAGGCGTCGTAGTGTGGACAAGCGCGGGGCCAAGAGCAACAGCGCGTGGCTTAAGGATGTGTTGGGCGACATGAGCAACGCCCGGGATATTCTGGTCATCAATGACGAAGCGCACCACGCGTGGCGAATTACGTCAAAGAAAAAGGCCCGAGAGCTGTCTCGTGCAGACAAGGCAACTGCTACGAAGTGGGTTGGTGCCCTGGACCGACTCCACCGAGCCTGCAATATTCGGATGTGTTACGATTTCACCGCCACTCCCTTTGTGCCCGGTGGAAAACGGAATTCGGAGGATGCGCTGTTTGAGTGGATCGTGAGTGATTTTGGTTTAAATGATGCCATCGAGGCGGGGCTGGTTAAAACGCCTCGTGTGATCGTAAGTGATGATGCTGATCGTGTGGATGAGGAACTGCGCTCGCGCCTGTTCCACATCTATGCTGATGATGAAGTCAAAGACAATCTGGCGCGCAAGGCGGACCCAGAAACACCCTTGCCTTCCCTAGTTACTAATGCTTATATGCTACTGGGAGACGACTGGGCACAAACCGCGAAGGAGTGGAGAAATAATGGTGCGCCGACCCCGCCCGTGATGATCACCATTGCCAACCGTACCGAAACTGCCGCACGGGTGAAGTACGCGCTGGATCACAACCGGGTAATGTGTTCTGCCCTGCAAGCCCCTGATAAGACCCTGCATATTGATTCCGCTGTGCTAAGCCGGGCTGAGTCCGAAAACCAGGCATTGGACATATCCAACCCCACCAACAAGCAGCAGCGGGAGGAAATGTTTAGACAGCAGGTGAACACGGTGGGACAGGTGGATAAACCTGGCGGACACCTGCAGAACATTGTCTCTGTGGGCATGCTCAGCGAGGGTTGGGATGCCAAAACGGTCACCCACATTATGGGGTTGCGCGCTTTTTCCAGCCAACTGCTCTGCGAACAGGTGGTAGGTCGCGGCTTGCGGCGCACGTCATACGAGCTGGATGATGACGGGATGTTGCCCGCGGAGCATGTCATTGTATTTGGAATCCCATTCACGTTCCTGCCCCACGAAACACCGTCCGATGGGCCGGATCCACAGCCAATCACAACGGAAATCTACCCGGACGAAAGCAAGGTTGAATACGCCATCACTTGGCCCAATGTGTTGCGAGTGAACTACACTCTCCGCCCGCGACTGTCAATCAACCTTGAAGAGCTGGAGACGCTCTACCTGGACGCGGGGGGAACGGTGCTGTCTGCAGACGTGGCGCCGGTCATAGATGGCAAGCCCGGCTTGGACCTGCTGTCATCGGTTGGAGCGGGAGACTTCCGAAAAATCGCGGCACACGTGCGCCTGCAGCGAATGGTGTTTGATGCGGCGGTGCGACTCTACGACGCTGGCCGGCGACACTATGGCTCAGCAAAGTCGCTAGTCGTGGCCCAGATCATCGGTCTCATGGAGCGGATATTGGCATCTGACAGGGTGCGGGTGACCCCAGAGGACTACCAATCAGACCCACTCCGGCGGAATGTGACTATCGCTTTGAATACCAACCGCATAGTCGAGCACCTTAACGGTGTGTTTCTTTCAGAAAATGTGGAAATACGGGACGTTGAATTAGAACCGTCCCGCAGGGTTATGAGCACTGGCGACATGCGCAAATGGGCCACTGCCCGCCCTGTACACACGCCAGTCAAGAGCCACATCAACCACTGTGTCTACGACTCGGAATTAGAGCGACTAGAAGCAAGGAATATGGACGCGATGGAACAGGTGGAGGCATGGGCCAAGAACGACCATATGCATTTTGAACGGACCTACGTCCATCAGGGCGTAATTCGCAAATATCGTCCAGATTTTCTCGTCAGACTCACTAATGGGATACACCTGATTTTGGAAACGAAGGGTGATGAGAAACCGTCGGACCATAGCAAGTGGGAGTCCATGCGGGAATGGGTGCGAGCGGTGAGCGCTGCAGGACGTTTTGGGCGGTGGGAGTTTGCGGTCTCTCGCCGCCCTGGGGATGTGGTCGCGATTGTCAAAGGTCTCTTACGGTGACCGGTTCCATCGTGGAAATCACAATGAAAAACGACCAGATGACTACCCAGCCCAGACAGTAGATCATTCGGATGTAGACCCCCGCTAGGTACGCCACACCTGCCGACCGTGAAATGTTCCCGACGATGTCCAAACAGCAGAGTGAGTTGACCACGCAGTGTGGGAACCGTGAAGTGGTGGCTTGGAATCATTCCACACTGATGTTGGACACGCTATTCCTGCTGCGGTAGGATGTGGACACTCACGCCGAATAGCTACAAGTAGCTGCCGAGTTGAGCGCAATGCACAACCGCGCATGGAATGCTTCTGGGGAGTTGTGATGGCGATAGTGCAGATCCGCAAGGATGGGCTGCCCCATGGGGCGCAACAACCTAGTGGCTCAATTCCACAACCCCGAATGAAACCGGCACCATAGTTACATGTACGGTGAGATTGGTATATAGTAGCACTCCAAGCATAGGTACTATACGAGGGAATAGCAAAGGACATGCCCCGGCAAATCATACCGCAAAGATCTACCCTCGATTAAACTCATTCAGATGTTTCCCGATGATGCACCTGAGGAAAAGTGGTTTGCGAAACTACGCTTGGGTAACGAACATGCCTGCCCGCATTGTGGATTAACAAACAACCAGACAGTGGCTCCCCATCCGAATATGCCCTACCGGTGCAGAGAACGAATCTGCCGTAAACGGTTCAGTGTACGTATAGGAACCAATGTGCAGCGTAGCAACTTGAGATATCAAGTATGGGCAATTGCCATATACATCATGAGTACAGGTATCAAGGGCGTTTCCAGTATGAAACTGCACCGTGACCTGAATATCGCGCAGAAAACCGTCAGGCATTTGGCCCCACTGCGAGTCCGAACCCGCGTTACCGAGGTATGACGCCACTAGCCTGAATTCCCGGGGAGTTTTGGCCAAGCGCGTTTTCACATAAAATCCTATGAATAAGGCCGGAAAATGGCCTTTTTGCATCTATATTCATATTTTACGTGAACTTACGAACAGTATTCCAATATTATAACATCATATCCTGTTCTCGTGTTGCCGCCGAGCTATCCCAGCTCAATCCCTGCTCATAGCGTCTGAATTGGGCATTTCG
>MPNB01000137.1 GCA_002238805.1 Rhodothermaceae bacterium bin80
AGGAGCGATTAGCACGAATCCGGCGGTGGGTCGACTCGGATCAATGTCATCGCTGGGTTGCAATGGCACTGGTATTCGCGGAAGAAGGACTCACGAAGATTGAACAACCAGATCAATTGGCGGCCTTGCAAAAAGCCCTCTTGGAACAGATCCCCAAAACGGAGCTATTGTCCATGGAGGAGACGTAAAAAAATAAAGAGTTTCAACTCAGAATGAAACAATGCCGATAATACAATCCAGGCAACGTCAGCAACACGTCCTTCGCAGTGCCGTTTTGACGGCTTCCCTGGACTGGATCACGCCGGCAGAAAAGTTGCGATTTTCTTTTGTTCAGACCAATAAACCTGGGCACCAGATCCGGACGAGAGGGCAGTGCGTGCGGAGGATGGATGCCTAGCCGCCGAAGAAGGTGCCGTAGGCGACTATGAGGCCGATGATCGTCATCCCAATTCCCAGTAGCCAGCGGGTAGCCTGATTGGAATTTTGGAGCGCCTGCAGTTGCGCCTGGTTGGAATCTCGAAGCGCCTGCAGCTGCGCCTGGTTGGAATCCTTGAATGCCATCCACTGGGTGCGATTGCTCTCGGCCATCATATCCAGCTTCGCATGCATTGCGTCCAGGCGGGAGCCGACCCGATCAATCGTGTTAATCCCAGACATGTAAAAAACTCGTTGCTTAGTTCGGTGGTTTCATCCTCGGAGAGACCTTCCCCCTTTGCCAGCTTTCGTAGCAAGGCGAACAGCTTGTCCGTGTTGGTCGATGGTTCGGACATAGAGACTAAAATTAGATCCAGCGTTTTTGGTTCCATATAGCCCCTGTATATTGCAAGGGATGCAAATAAGTAGTATCCGTACGATCTGCACAGCAGAATTGGCACCCATGACTGATTTGGTATATCCCGTGACCGGGTTTCAGGTTGTTTTTATCTACTCAATGCCAGACCGTGTTGACAAACTGAACTCCCTTGTTTAGATCCAAAGCATAGTTAGCAATTCCCTTTGCGGCCCCAATAGCGTTATAGCCGTCTCTATGCCGTAAATTAGGCTATGCGGAGGTGAAATAGGTCACTCGTACGATCTTTTTTGTATTATGGTGTTGATGATCGCTACTAATATGTTGTATCACTATCCCATGGTTCATGAACTCTCATAGAGAATTTGAGCCCGCTGCCGATCTGCCAGTGAAAGTGTTCGATTTTTTTCCGGCTGTGGTGGGGCTAGTCAAGGGTTTCAGGATGCCGGAATGGACATAGCATTTGCCCTTGACTGGAACGCAGATGCTAAATGCTCCTTCCAGCTAAATTTTCCGGCGGCCACCTTCATAGCTAAGGACATCCGAGAAGTGGAGGAGCGAATTATCTATGAGTTGGTCAATCATTCAAGGCCTCATCCCGTAATGTTTTGCGGTTGCGCTCCGTGCCAGCCATTTTCTAAACAGAATACGATCCGCCCGCAATCAAGTGAGGACGAACGATTTCCATTAATCCTTGAATTTCTGCGTTTCATTGAGCGATGTAAGCCTGACATCGTCTTCGTAGAAAACGTCCCTGGTATTCAGAACGTGTGCCCAGAGTCGGAGCTGCTCAATGAGTTCTTACAAGGACTGGAACATGCTGGGTATATGAAGCCAGCATATGCCTCGGTTCCTTTGAGGTGGTACGGAGTACCACAAAGCCGTAATAGATTTCTACTGTTGGTAAGTCGGCATAGCATGGTGGACCTTCCTCCCAAAACCCACGGTCCAGGAACCGCTAACCCTGAATTAGAAACCGTAAAAGACTGGATAGGTAATCTCCCTAAAATTGCGGCGGGTGAAAAACATTCGCGTATTGCCGATCATCGGGCTGCCGGGCTGTCACCACTCAATATCAAGCGAATTCAGGCAACTCCTGAGGGTGGCGGACATCAAGATTGGCCTGACCACCTCCGGCTTTCTTGCCATCGTATATCTGGGGGATACACTGATGTATACGGCCCGATGTCGTGGGACCGGCCTGCATCTGGACTCACGACACGATGCATCAGTTACTCCAATGATCGTTTTGGTCACCCTGAACAGGATCGCGCAATCAGCGTGAGAGAAGCTGCATGCCTCCAGACCTTCCCAATGGACTTCTCCTTTTCTGGTAGCTTGAGCTCTAGTGCACGACAGATTGGCAATGCAGTTCCAGTGAGATTGGCTAAAACCATTGGGCTTCATGTTAGAGAACATTTAACTAACGTAGGAACGTGTTGAACAACAATGGAAGCGAATTTTAAGGCTGCGGCCCGAACATTGGACATGCTGGGTAGACAGCAAATTGCTGGTATTCGTACGGCAATCTCCGAGTTGTTCAAAAATGCACATGATGCCGACGCAGATAGAGCAGATGTCGATTATTATCGTAGCGAAGGGCTGTTAGTAATTCGGGATGATGGGTTCGGGATGGAATTACAGGAATTCCAGGAAAAATGGCTTACAATCGCCACAGAGACCAGTGTTACACGCAAGCAAGAGAACTATCTGGCTCACAACTCAATCAGATCAAAGAGACCTGTATTAGGGGAAAAAGGAATTGGTCGTCTTGCTATTGCGACCGTTGCTCCGCAGGTATTGATTCTCACACGTGCCAAGCGTAACGGTATATTATCCGATCTCACAGCCGCTTTTTTGAATTGGCAATTCTTTGAATGCCCTGGTCTAAAGCTCCAGGATATTCGGATCCCGCTTCGGACGTTTCCCGGTGGCAGTTTGCCAAGTGATGAAGATGTAGCAGAAATGGTAGCCCATTTTCGAGACATGAATGCCCATTTGAACAAGAGTTTGAATGGGGAAAAATGGCAGCAAATTGAAGCAACTCTCAAAGATTTCAAAGTAAGCCCTCAAGAACTATCCAGCCACTTGGGTGAACCTTCGCTTCTCAACCAAGGTCACGGCACTCACTTCTATCTTCTCCCCTTAGATGAAAACTTGGAGTATGATCTAGCCGAAGATCCCAATGCGAACAAGGTAGCACCGATGAAGGAAGCACTATTGGGTTTCACCACTCCATCATTTGCCGTTGGAGACGAACCGGTCATCCAAACTGCTTTCAGAGTCCACGATACGGACGGACGTTCTGAAGATATTATTGATTCGAGTAAGTTTTTCACCCGCGACGAATATGAAAATGCAGATCATCGGATCTGGGGAAGGTTTGACGATAGGGGGCAATTCAGGGGCAATGTGTCTGTGTACGGCGAGAGAACAGAAAATCATATAATCAACTGGAGTGGTGGAAAAGGAAATAAGACTGCTTGTGGTCCATTTCACGTCAAATTTGCTGCAATTGAGGGCGCAGCAAGATATTCAACCTTACCATCCGCTGAGCATGCCTACATGCTGGCAAAGACCAGAAAAATTGGAGGTTTATACATCTACCGTGATGGAGTGCGTATTCAGCCGTATGGGAACACGGATTATGATTGGCTAGAAATTGAACTCCGGCGTACGAAGAGTGCTTCCTACTACTATTTTTCTTACCGACAAATGTTTGGCATTGTGGAGGTCGACTCTACTAACAATGCACGTCTCAGCGAGAAAGCAGGTCGAGAAGGATTTCGTGAGAATCTAGCATATCGACACCTGCGAGATATTCTCAAGAATTTTCTTGTTCAGGTTGCAGCAGATTTTTTTCGTCAGGAAGGAGTTTACGCCGAGAGATTTACAAGTCGTAAGCAAGAATTGGAAAAAGCTGAGCGACACCGACGGGCAAGAGCGAAGAAAGTTACTGCTAAGCGGAGCAAGTTCGAGAAGGAGTTGCATGATTTCTTTGAGAAAATAGAGGAACAGAAGCCACATGAATTAGCCCTGAAACTAATGGTAGAAGTTGAAGAGCGGGTCAGACGAGCAGCTAGTGATGAGGATCAAAAGCGTGCGATTAAGCGAATTGTAGAGATAGAACGTTCGGCAAGAAACTCATTGATAGAATTAGAGGAGGGCTATCGAATTACCAAGCCGAGAATAGGCATGAGTAAGCGTCTGGCAAGAGAGTGGAGCGATTATCAAGGAGCATTCGAAAATCTTCGCGAGGAAATAGGCAATGTTCGGGATACTATCGAAAGCGCCATTACAACAGAAGTGGACAAGATTGGGATAGATATAACTGTCAGGGAGCGTCTGGAATCAGTTCTCAAGGATACTGCGGGAAAAGCCAGACGAGAGACTAGGGGGCAGCGTCAGGATATTGAGGGGAAAGTGAAAATCGTTTCTGACAGTACTCGGAAGCTAGTCAGAGAGTGTGTCCAAGATCTTGAAACGACTATTCGTGATGTAATGACACAGTTCAATCAGCGAGACTTTTCAAACATAGATGAGCAACAACTAGTAACTGAACGTTCTTCCCTGGAGATACAGATCCTAGAAGCTGAAAAAATCGCATTACAGAAACTCGAATTTGTTCAAACACAACTTGAAGCCATCAATCTCCAAGGTGATACATCCATCGTCGATGAACTCGTGGCCGTTGAGGAGAGCAATATTGCATTGAAGGAACAGGCCGCGATTGATCTCCATCTTGCCCAACTTGGCATGGCGATTGAGATTATAAGCCATGAGTTTGGTGCTGCTATCCGGGCCGTTCGATCCGGAATTCGGGGCCTGAAACCGTGGGCCGATCTGAATAGTGAATTGTTGCCACTTTATCAAAATATCCGCAACGGCTTTGAGCATCTTGATGGGTATCTTAGCCTATTCACACCGCTACAAAGGAGACTCTACCGTACAGCGGTTAACATTCACGGGTGGGAAATATTTCATTTCCTAGTGCGACTTTTTGGTCAGCACCTGTCCAGGCATCATATCAAGCTTGTTCAAACAGACTCATTTGCGACCATTAAGGTGCGAGGATATCCATCGTCTTTCTATCCCGTATTCGCCAACCTTGTGGACAATGCAATCTACTGGCTTTCAGGGCTGAACGAGCGTCATGAACGTAAAATTCAACTTGATGCATCGCAGGAAATAATTCGCGTATCCGATTCTGGGCCCGGTGTTCATGTTAGGGACAAGAACGACATTTTTAACCTCGGATTCACGAGAAAGCCCGAAGGTCGTGGAATAGGGCTATATATCGCTAAGAAAACGCTGCGCGAGATTGGATATGATCTAGTTCTTGAGAATGATGTACCGGGTTGGAGTACAACATTCCTGGTCAAGCCAATTAAGGATGAGGAAAAAGAAGACAGCATCAATGAGTGATTTTGCAAAGCATTGTCAAAAGATCGCCCAACGTTTCCTGCTAACAGCAACTGTTGTTGACGATGAACTTAATCTATCCACAGCGCCACCCCACACGGAAATCTAAGAATCCCGAGTTCAGGCACTGTCACCTCAGAGGAGAAATCGGGGAACCAACAGCAACCTCGATCCCTCAACATTGATCAAATCACAGCGTCTTTTTCCCGTAAAGACATGATCTGCGGTGTCGTGTCGCCACAGGGAGTTCACGATGATAATGTTCTTGCTAAGACTATATCTCGTGCGGATATTATTGTTCTGGATTGGCTACTGAATCGAGAAACTGGAAAACTGCTTTGCCATTATTAAAGCAGATTCTTTCGGAGGGCCCTCAACATCAACTTCGCTTGATTGCGATTTATACCGGAAAAAACGATCCCGGAGGGACCTTTGAAAAGGGGCTTATATACGTGAGGAACCCACCTATTTTGCATCTCCATAAATTTACATAATTCTGTCTGCTACCCTAACTTGCACCATCTACCCATCCTCGTGGACGCCTATCTACAGGTCCGAGGGGCAGAAAGTGCCGCGCGTACTATTGCACTACGACGCGAACTAGGATTCCGGCAAGTACTTCTTCCACTGAGCCTTCACATATTCCCAAAATCCTTCCACGGGCTGGCGCATATTGATGCAAGCTCCTCGCCTGCCCTGGTAAAGAGTGTATACCCAACCTCTATATCATTATTGACATCTTTCGGCAACTCAAGAACAAGCGATTGACCATGGTAAGTCATCATGCAATGCTTCGGTAATCCGCCGCACCTAACATAGGGGTTAGCATAGGGGCTATCAAAGGGGATAAATTTTTTATGAGGCCAGTACTTTCGAGGTGTTGCAAGCTGCTGAAAGTAATCCCATGATTCTTGTAGATATCTGTGTTATCCTCGAATACCAACGGACATGTATTCCGTCCATCAAGCTGCACGACAAACCCGCACAGGCTGGTAAACAACTCCGCTTCGGGTTGGTTAAGCTCCGCAACGCAGTTGATAGTTCTCCTTGAAAACGATCCAGGGGCATTGGCTTCGCCAGACAGGATACGCGCCCGAATATATTGCATCTCATTGTCGGAAATCTTTCGTCCCTTATCAAAGAAGTTGACGAGCCAATCGTTGTCCATGGAACCTGGGTCTGCATGGGCATTCAGATGCGGCAGCGCAGCCTCTGTTATGGACTCCATATGCATATTCCGATCGAACTGGGACACTGATTCCGATTGATCTGGGACACCATTCCGATCGATCTGGGACACCATTCCGATCGATCTGGGACACCATTCCGGTCGATCTGGGACACCATTCCGATTGATCTGGGACACCCTGTAAACCAGTATTTTGGAGCGCTAATCTGTGCTCATCAAATCTGGAAGCGGCTTGATTTTCATCTGAT
>MPNB01000138.1 GCA_002238805.1 Rhodothermaceae bacterium bin80
TCATTCCGAAAATTAAAACAGACGCAACCCCCGAAGTCGTCATGGTTAGGGACATCAGTTCCACCCAAAAGCAGGCATTCAAACTGCTGAACATCAAACTGTTGTAGCATCGGGGCACCGAACCGATATAACCTCCTCAACAGTGCCGCATCCAGCGGCAATCAACTTCAAAAAATCTCCCAAATCTTAGACAATCTCGTACCTTTGAAAAACCGAAAGGGGGGAAGTTCAGGTAGGAGGGGCTTCAATTTACCCGGCATAGTCAGTCGTTATTGCCCGTCCGTCATGGACCAATGATGCACATGTGAACCTCGTAACCCCCGACCCAAAACGCGACGTACCTGTGAGCGTTCATGTTTCTACAGACTCATGAAATTACTGACCGGGTGATTTCCAAAATCGAACTGTGAAGCGATCATCTGCATCTATGAGCTCCGGCTCAGTTCCATTGTGTTCCTTCATTGATTTTATGATCCGGTTGCGGACACCCATGCCAAGATGTTCTACGTACCCGCAGTTCTGAAGGGTATCTTTGATAAGACCATTACGGGTCACCCTTACAACACCTTGCTTCATTTTCTCCACCGTTACGCCATTGGGCAGTCCCCCTGGGGAGATAATCTCTAGTCGGTTCGAATACAAGGACATTTCAATATCAGTGCCTTCTCGCGCGTAATCACGATGAATTACTGCATTCACAATCGCTTCTCGCACCGCGTCCGGTGGATAAGCTTTTCTGACACGCCTCCGAGTCCCCTCAAGCCATGCGACACTATTCATGTTTCGATTAATGAAGTCTGCTGCGCGATCAATCACACCGCTTTCAAGCGTAGAATCGTCCGCTGAATATAATGGCACCAGAGGTCCACGAATCAGCTCTTGCTCAGTTATATTATAGCCTTTCTCAATTCCGGGGAATGCCGACGCCGTCACACCCGCTTGATACAACTGAAGATTCGGGTTTTCGCCGAAAAGCAGTAATCCTGCGACCGACGTACAAACAACACCATCCTCAATTTCAACGAGAAAGTTGGAGTTAAGTAGGATCTGTTTCCATTCGTCAGTTTCCGTACGACTTGGGGTCGATATCTGGAGATATATTTAAAGTAGTTCTCAATTCGAGCCAGACTTAAACCTTCCAGTCCCACACCTTCGACATGTCTGGATTCATATTTGATCAACCCAGCGGACTGAAATAATCGCGTCTCTTCGTCACGTGTTGCTTCCACTGAGGTGCTGCCAGCACGTACGTATGTTACCCATGCATTGTTTTTTTTCGCTCTATAGGGTTTAGACGGAGAATTTTCCCGGAGCTGTACAACGCCTACTGAGCAGTCGTTGCTTATTTTGATTGAAGAAAATGCTGGAGTGAACGATGGTTGAATATTGTGTCGCGCAATATTCATAACCCATGCCTCCGCTTCCGTATAATTCCTTGATAATCCTGAAATTGAACTGTCATCTTCGACTCCCAGCAGAATAACTCCACCACCGGTATTGAGCAGTGCGGACATTTCCTTTGCGAGGGACGCTGGGCGAACATCATCGCGCTTGAATTCTATTTTCAATCCCTCTCCATTCGCAATTAATTCAAGCAATTCTGTTTTTGTCATCAATCAAAATCCATATTTTTGTCGACGGATTTCGAATGCTTCTCGACCACCCTCCAAGATCTCTTCAACGAGTTCGCGGACTGGCTGAAAATCAATTGATCCCATATGCTCATTTGCAATGCGTGATGTCCCATCAACGGCATCACCAGATGCCGATAGTCCAATGATCATCTCGGCGTCGCCGAGTACAGGAATGTTTGCGTTGTGGGTTGAAAAAACAAATTGCCTTCGCTGTTTCTGTTCTCTCACACGAGGGATAATCCCTTCAGTTATGAAGCGGTTATCTAAGTCATCTTCTGGCTGATCCACGATTAGTGGCGCATCCGAGTCCAGAAGTAGCAACAAGAGTAGGGCGGTTGCTTTTTGGCCTGTTGAAAGTTCAGATAGTTTCTTCCACACCGGATTCTGTCCCTTCGGCATCGTATTTAGGTAGATTGTTGTGGTTGGAGCCAGTTCAAGCTCCTCAATCTTCATGAAAACCTCAGGTTCAGCATTAGCAATACTTTCGGCCTGTAAGGGGGGGATGTTATAATCTGATTTTAATTTTTCAGATCCAGAACGGCAAGCTTTTACGAATTCCGGTAAAGAAAATTGATGGACCTGTTTCAGTCTATCTATTGTTTCACGCAGGCGCCCACGGATTTCACTGCGTAACAAATTATCTAGCTGATCCAGATTTTCGCCAAAAGTTACCTGGACCCTAACACGATTCTGGAGATTGGAACTTACCCTTATTGCAGCTCGGTCAAGGAGACGAAAATGCCCTGCCTTCACGTCTTCCCATTCGGCTACCAGGGCTAGTCTTCTTTCTGTAGCCCCGGCCACAACACTTCCCCATAATTTAAGTCGTTCCTGGAGGGGGCGTAGTGACTCTATTGCTTTGCGAAGCCGAATGAATTCTTCCCCATCCACACTGGACTTCTGGAGATCACGAAGTATTTTTTCATACTCAGTCACAATCTGTTGTTTTCGGGAATCCCAGTTAGAGTGTATCTGCCGGATACGATGATTGGCGTGCGTGATTGAATGCTTCAATTCATTAGATATTTTTCTTAATGTCTTCTCCAAATCAATAAGCACTTCGTTTATGGCGGAGAGGATATCCTTACCCGGCAAGTCCTTGAGAGCCCGATCTGACAGGAATGTACGATCAATAGGTAACTCACTCTGGATACTTTCATGCGCATCATGGAAGGACTGAAGGCGTTCAGGAATGGAATTCAGCACACCTTCCTCTCTCACCAATAAACTCCGTTCTTTTAATTTTTCTTCCAGCCCAGCCTCCTGAAAACGTTTGAGCGTTTCCTCTAAACTAGGAAGTGCTGAAAGGCTTTCTTCTATCGCCTTGATCTTTGCAGATGCCTCAGACAGTGTTTGACGATTTTCGTTGAGTTCTTCCTTCAGCGAATTTTTACGAATCAAGAGCGACTCATCATACTCAACAAAGCGATCAAGTAATCGGGTAAGTCTTTCGGAACTCTTCGTTAGCTCGGAGATCTCGTGCTGGCCATAAACTTCAACCTTGGGGAGAACATCAGTGGGCGCCAAATTAGTAACTTCGCCAGTTTCTTCTCGAACCAATGGTGGATTAGGTAAAGTTCGTTCAATCAGATAGACATGGACGGCAGGTCGGTGTAAACGTACAGACATTGATATTTTCGTACCGCTTCGAAGCACCTGGCGGACGATCCCATTATGTGTCCTCTGTGCCTCATCACCGATTGGATCCAGTCCGAGTACCGCACGAATACTTTCAATCACAGTGGACTTACCAGTGCCGCGTCCTCCAATCAGTACGTTAAGATTAGAGTTGAGGCGTACACATACACCATCAAGAAAACCACCCTGCCACGCTAGGTCTAGGATTTCTGCGTGAGCGCCGTCGTCATAGGTTCCGTTTCTAGGATTCAGTTGAATCCGTGATCCAGGATCGAGAAATGCCTGACGCAATCCATCAATGCTGACATCTGACATTTTGATTTTGCAGGTCGCGGAGGGATTCTCTAGGTCTGCTGGCGTCACAATGTCCTGAGCATTGACCACGGCAATAGCATTATCCAAGGTATTTGGACGTTGATAAGCAGAATTTTTATTCTGAATGATTTCGCGAATGCCAGGCGCCAGACGTTGAATCTCTCCTGGAATTTGAATAGCCAGGAGCTTTTCATTTTTCCAGGCACGAATTCTTGCTTGACCGTCAAGCACTTTAAAGAACCCCTTACTGTTTGTCACATGGGCAGCAATGGTTATTCCGCCTTGATCATTAACAGTATCTACAATCTCTGAAAAAGATTTGGTGGAAAGTTCTGTTGATGGTTCGGTATCGCGAATTCCGAATTCTCCCAAATAGAGCCGAAGTTTGTCATCGTCTGCATCTAACGGATACAAGCATAGGAGATGAATACCTTCATGTGAGGCCAGCTCAAAGCCCGGAAAAATATGAATATCATGGCCTATTGCTGCATTTCGGAAAGCAGCGACACCATTAATGTTATTGTGGTCGGTGATTGCAAGCACCTTGATCCCTAGCTCTACTGCCTTATTTATTATTGCATGTGCATGTTCATTTGCATCTGAGTCAGACGATTGGCCGCGGAACGTTTTGGCATAGTGATGTGGGTTCACCTGAAGTGCGCATTTATAGAATATTGCTCCTCTAGGAGATTCAAGGTTTTCTCTTTGCAGATTCGAGTGTGAAAGCATATGACTAGACAGACATTAGTTGGTTGCTTATCTTCATCCCTTATGCAGTGTTCCGATAGATCCAGAAGAATGGTGTATGTACCACATTCCAAAAGGCCCATGTCGGTAAATACCTGCTATAATGGAGCATGTTCTATAAAGAAAGAAGAGAAGAAGTTAATCTCTTCAGGCCAGAGAAATTCTAGATAGTTGAGTTGCTTGCAACACTCCTAAATTTGAGGTTTTTACGAATTTCATAAGTTGACCCTACCTGGATCAGATGAAAATCAAGCCGCTTCCAGATTTGATGAGCACAGATTAGCGCTCCAAAATACTGGTTTACAGGGTGTCCCAGATCAATCGGAATCAGTGTCCCAGTTCGATCGGAATATGCAGGCACTGGTATTCGCGGAAGAAGGACTCACGAAGATTGAACAACCAGATTAATTGGCGGCCTTACAAAAAGCCCTCTTGGAACAGATCCCCAAAACGGAGCTATTGTCCATGGAGGAGACGTAAAAAAATAATGAGTTTCAACTCAGAATGAAACAATGCCATGGATGTGTGACGCATCACCGGATCCACATGCGCCGAGCGCCAACTGCGATACAGATCGCAATAGCGACTGTACTGGTGCCCATTCGGGTGTGTCTCAAGATACTCCTTCCAAAGCTGCGCCAGTGTCAACGTTCGGTGTTTGATTAGCTCCAGTTGGACCTCAGCCCAGTTGGACACAGGCCGCTACGTCGACACAGACCGCGGGTCGAGGGGAATAAAGGATTGCCTCCAACTCCGCATCCGTCATCTCTTCGGGTAACGGCCAGATCAGGTTCATCACGGTGGTGTGCCCAAGAATTCGGGAGACCGAACTGCGACCAACCCCCACATTGCGGGCAATCGCACGATTGGACAACTTGAATACAAATCGCAGTTGGATTTTGAGATCCAAATTGCCCACCCAGTGAGATTCAAATTGATCTGAATACACAGTGAAGGATAACCTCCGCGATTATTATTCGATTGATCAAATGTCTACGGTCGTGAGGGGATGGTCAGGAAACGGTTGAAGTACAAAGACTTGGTTGCCTATTCTCCTTGATTACCTTCCTTGATAGGTGGTTCATCCAACAAAACCACACCGACGTTTTTGAGACCATCAAAACGCGGTCAAACCGTCTCAAAAAGTCCATGCCTAACAAAATAGTGTTGGATGTCTCTGACAGCAATACTACACCCACTTCTGTCCTATCAGCTAATGTCACGTTTACCAATGCTGTAAGCATCATCAAAGTCGAATCATTAGCTAATGCTACTTTTTGTACGCCTTCGAGAGGCAAAGAAAGAGCAATAGCACAGGACAAAGGCAACTGAATGAACCCAGTAAAACCAGTGTCAATTACGCCTTCATATCTCACACCGGGATGTTCATGCTTTGTCCCACAAATATGTAGATACACACACGCATTGCCCTCTTGGTCATAGTGACCAATCGTCACCTGGTCGTTATTATCGGACATACCGTACTCCAAGCGAAACTGGTCCACCTATTCTAATTAAATGGAAAATACCATAAGGACTCTTCTTTCGAGCTTCTATAAGGGCAATTTCTCCATATTTGCCCAAGTAAGATTTTCCTGTTAAGACATCTATTGCAACATACTCTCCCTTGCTTGATGCTTCAAGTTCTTTTTTCAGGGTTTTGCGGTAAATAGCCTCCCCCATTTCGACAATCTGTTCTGGACTAGCAGGAATTGTTTTAGTAGTCATGGTCTTCTCTGTTTGGTTACTGTTATGCGTGAAAACTAGCTAGCATCCCTAGTACAATTACACTGCAAAGAGAGGCTCTGTCCAATACCCATAATTCGGTAGGGAGTTTACCAAGCGCCAATCGCCCCCGTAGGAATCTTCAGGATTGATTTGTAGTGCTAGAAAGGAATAAGGGGGATCATTTCTCATTAGGGCCTCCTCCCGATTGGTGTCAAGGTTCAACCCGAGGCACGATATACCACAGATTAACACATTATAACACATTAACAGCACATTATAGCACAACTTTCCCCAGAATGTTGCAACCTCTTGTGGGATTCTATAGAGTTTTGTGGTATCGGTACAAAGACGAAGATGGAGAAGGAACAGTAACACGACACCGACTGCATCAAGTAAAAGACCTAAGGGGGCATCCATAAATAACATACCCATTTTCCATCATTTTTCCATAAGTGCTAGTTTGAGCGGTCATTTTTACTGTTGATTGAGATCTGCCGTAACTTCGTTGACTCATTTTTTTGGTTTGTA
>MPNB01000139.1 GCA_002238805.1 Rhodothermaceae bacterium bin80
ATGGTGATACGTGGCCCACGTTCAATGGAGCAATTGGGATGACCTATGAGCAGGCTGGCTCAGGACGTGCCGGCCTTGGTATCACTACGGCTGAGGGAGATACGCTGACACTCTCCGATCGTATTGATAGGAAGAGATCCTCATACCGAAGAAATTGAATTGTCCGTAAAGGCGTCTAATCGAGTACAGAGGGTTACAAAATTCCCCATCTTCTCCTTATGTTACTTCTTCGGATTATAACCATAAGTAATATTCCAGATATGTGTTGTTTACCTATCAGATTGGTAGCAATGAAATTTGTGCTGTCTGGGTTGTTCTTTGTGGGTCAATCCGCTTCCTATG
Organism: Rhodothermaceae bacterium bin80; assembly: GCA_002238805.1. Taxonomy (GTDB): domain Bacteria; phylum Bacteroidota; class Rhodothermia; order Rhodothermales; family Bin80; genus Bin80. Next base: position 343 of record MPNB01000139.1, read on the forward strand.
GTCAGCAGTACACGGTCAGTGGATTTGTTGAAGATGCCACCAGTGGAGAGAGAATCTCTGGCGCCGAAGTACACATGCTTGAACTCCGACGCGGTTCAATCACCAACCAATATGGATTTTTCAGTTTCTCTACCACGGCAACTCCCATCTACCTTGTTGTCCGTCATGTGGCGTACGAGTCAAAGGAATTTCGTTTTGAACTACAACAAGATACTACATTCAATATCACACTATTCAAGCGTACCGTTGAATTTGATGGCGAAATAGAAGTTGTCGCGCGATCTGATCGGAATGTTGATAAAATTCAGATGAGTGAGCATAACCTGAGTATCACACAAATTGAAACATTACCAGTTTTGCTTGGCGAGCCAGATATTCAGAAAGTTCTACAGCTATTGCCAGGTGTGCAATCTGGTCAGGAAGGAAGCAGTGGGCTTTATGTTCGAGGAGGTCGAGAAGATCAAAATTTGATTCTTTTAGACGGACTTCCAGTATATAACCCAAGTCATGTATTCGGCTTCTTTAGTGTGTTTCCGGCATATGTCATGAAAAATGTCAAATTACTCAAGGGTGGGTTTCCAGCCCGGTATGGTGGTCGGCTTTCGTCTGTGGTAGACTATACCATGAAGGAGGGAAACATGAACCAGTACTCGGGACTTGCTGGCGTAGGAATTCTGTCCTCACGCTTTTTGGTTGAGGGGCCGATAAAAAAACACCGCGCATCTTTCATCCTCTCTGGTCGACGCAGCTTTCTTGATTTGCTTCAACGCCCATTCCGTGAGCCTCGTGAGTGGACCAGCGGGTATTTTTATGATCTCAATTTTAAGGCCAACTACATTGCATCTAGTCGAGATCGATTTTATCTCAGTACTTACGCGGGCAGTGATCTGATAGAGCATCAACCATATAAATCCAACCTTTCAGAACCTAAGAACGAATTGATCACATCAAACTGGGGCAATCGTATCGTAGCATTACGTTGGAATCGGTACGCCGGCGATCAGCTATTTTTCAACCTCTTAGCAGGATTGTCATCCTATAGGTATAAATCGCAATACACGACTACTGAATCTGACGGGGGCGAGAGCAACAGCACTACGACGGTTAATAATACTTGGGAATCGGGAATCATTGATATTACTTCGAAACTGGATATTGAGTACAATGCTAGCCTGAATCATTATTTGCGTTTTGGGCTGGAGGGAATCTGGCATCAAGTTGAGCCAGGAATCAGTCGAGTTGTAGTCAAGGAGGGACCAGAAGGAAACGAACAGTCAAATCAGGCTTTTTTCCCTTCTGGGCGAGTTAAGTCCACAAGTCTAGCTGCGTACGCTGAAGATGAATTCGGGCTTGGCTCCGGTTTTCGATTTAATCTGGGGATTCGAGCATCTGGCAATCTTGTAGGGAATAATTCTTACTGGACACTGGAGCCCCGTGTGAATATGCATTATCGAATCTCCGAGGATATTGCACTAAAAGCTTCGGTTACCCGGGTGCAACAGCATATTCATTTATTGCTGGACCAGGGAGGACCACGGATTCCGAATGATCTATGGCTGGCGAGTACTGATCGTATCAAGGCACAGCGAGGTTTGAATTTAGCTACTGGTGTAGCTTGGAGCTCACCAACCGGGCAGTATGAGTTATCGCTGGAAACATACTGGCGATGGATGCAAAATCTGCTTGAGTATGGCCCAATGGCAAATGCTCATATTTCCACTGTCTTGAACTGGGCAGATCTTGTCGAATCGGGAAGAGGGGACGCTTATGGGCTGGAAGTTTTCGCACAAAAAAAACTCGGCCGATGGACCGGATGGTTCGGATATACCCTGGGACAAGCCACCCGCAAGTTTGAAGCTCTCAACAATGGGAAAAGGTTTCTGGATAGCTATGATCGTCGTCACGATATCTCGCTAGTCAGCACACTCCAATTTACCAAGCGAATTGAGTTTGCCGCCACTTGGGTATATGGAAGCGGGAATCCTATTTGGTTGCCAATTGGACGCTTCATCGGCTATGCACAGGGCGATGAGTTTTTTGATTCTCCACTAATTCTAACTGATTTCGGAGCAATCAACGGTCAGCGAACTCCATCCTATCATCGACTGGATTGTAGTTTTCATTTCAAGAAGCAATTGAAGAGAACATTTCGGACGTTCTCTATTGGTGTATACAATGCCTATGGTCAAAGGAATCCATTTTATATGCATGCCAAATTGGTAGGGCCTGATGGGGCAGCCCATAGACTTGAAGAGCCGATAATCATTAGGAAAGTGTCTTTGCTTCGATGGATTCCATCTTTATCCTACCAGTTAGACTTTTGACGTATTTCCATTTTTGAGGTAAATTATGCGATCTATAGTTTTATCTCTGGTCTTACTATGTGCCTGCCAGTTCTCACTGGAGCCAGAAGAGTACACTCCACAACTTGTCATCCATGGCCTTTTCACTCCAGACAGCGTCTGGTCTGTCAGGATAAGCAAGAGTATCGCACTGGAAGAATCTTCTGTAGCCGACGACCTGTTTCTGGGGAATGCGGTCGTTACTGTAACAAATGAGTCGGGGAGATCTGAAGAACTAGAACACACGGGCAGTGGACAATATCGCACAGTTTCCAATCAATTCCCCCAGGAGGGAGAGAATTACACCATAAAAGTGGTGCATCCCGAATTGAGCGCTGTTCAAGCCACCTCCCAGGCTCCTCCTCTGAACTCAGAATTCGTGGGCATTGAATCTTTGAAGACCGAAACAAGCGATGACTTGAGGTTTCGCATGCGATTCAGGGTGCAGGATCTTCCTGGAAAGTCGTACTATCAGGTGACTCTTTTTGAGTTAATTAACAACTGCAATGCCGATTCTGGGGAGGGACTCAAAGATAGTTCAATAAACGAGCCAGCCTATGAAGTTCTGAATTTTGACAGCTCCGACCCCGCATTATTTTACAGTTCAGCTGAGTTAGATGAACCAATTGATTTCACATCCGGTGCTGCCCAAGACTTTTACGCTGCGGTATTCTCCGACAGACTGTTTGAAAATGCCGAACGAGAAATAGAGATCACCTTTGTTTCTGCTTCTGACGGTATCCCCTCAACCCAAGCGCATTTTATGTTGGTAGTCTCTGCGATGAGTGAAGAATGGATACAATTTGATCGCACAGTAACTATCCAAGATCTGTATCTCTTTGTGCCCGATCCAATATTCGCGAATCCTGTTGAGATTTTCTCTAATGTAACAGGAGGCTTAGGTATCTTTGCAGGATACACCAATCATGCCTACCGAATTGATCATGAGGGAAACACATGGAGTGAGGATGCTGTGTGCTCTTAGCCTTCCATTTGGCTCTCTATGTCTCTATTACGTATGGATGCGTGTACATTGACACCGGCGCAGTGGTGGCGGGGGAAGTGGCGACGATGACAGTGACGATAACGGGCTTCAAGTTTTCCTTAGTTGTGACGAATCCGTTACCCGGGGTGGATCTGTTGGTTGCACCGTTAGCGTTACCGGGGAGATGGACCAAGGTGAACCATACAGTGCCTCTGACTTTCAATTTGACTTGACCTCTTCGAGTGGCGCGTCATCTACGGATACGGGAAATGACGGAAATAGGTGGAGCGGAACTGCTACGGAAATTGCAACTATCAGCGTGACTTCTGAAAGCTACCATGAAAAGGAGTCTATCCAAGTGACGGCCCTGGATTTGGGGTCATTTCCAGCATTAAGTGCTCAGGCGGCCTGTTACAGGGGGTGGCCAAGAGCACTTTGGGGCTCTCTACTACTTGCATAGATGGTGGAGAATCCCTCCGAAACCCACATCCAGCAACACTCTGGCTCACCACACATCTGGGCCAACCTGTGCCGAGTCTTTGAGATGGTTTCCAGGAATAGATGTCGGGAAGTTCAGCACATCAGAAACCCTCCACAGCAACAGATCACCTACCCTCTATCACCCGCATTTCACACTTGTCCGGCAGATAGGAGTCGCAACCGCTTTCAGATACAACTCAGCTTGCTGTTGCTTATGTCCGGCAGGCCGACAAACAGATCAGACATGGGCGAAAATTGTGTGACCCTCGGAGATCTCGGGTTGAAGCTTGCTGCTTCGTCTTAATGACCACACTTTTCTTGGGGAGCTTAAAACTTAAACTGCCGACAAACTAGTTGACGCTGGATAGATGACGGACGATACAAAAAGGCTCTCTTTTCATTAGACCTGAATGTCCGCCATGAGATATCGGCTGGATCCGATGAAAAATGCGGCCAAAACCGTGAAGACATACCTGTGGGCATTATCAGTGCGATTGTCCTCAATGTCAGTAATGGGTTAGCAGAAAGTATCAACAATCGAACCAAGACCACCAAAGTTCGCGCCCGAGGATTCCGAGATATGGAGCGGTTTGCTAGCCTGAATTCCCGCGTTCATTTTCTCATGTGAGGATTACGGTCGTTTAGAGAACTGTACTCGGAGGGCTTTGTTGTCAAGCCAAGGGAATTTTCTGGTGTAATTCGGGGTATCCGGCAGCGACCAGGTAGTTATCTTTGGCGCGTGCACGCAACTGGACGAGGATCTCATTCTGGGTGATGGTTACCTTGCCGGTGTGTCGCATCAGGTCACGGTAGAGGGTCCGCGCCTCGGCTTTTTCATAGCCTTGTCCGACGCGCACGCCCATAAGTCGATAGATTACGCTGGCCATGACGATCCTAGACCTTCCAGAGATATTTAGTGACCTTCGGCAGATCATGCGGCAATCCCCGTGTTTGGCGACAGTTCGTTTGAAACTTTCTTTTTCAAACGAATTGTCGCTGGACAAGGCTTGAATTTCGCCATAAGTTAAGGGAATAATATACTTGGCTCATTTTGTCATTTATCCTGGTAAGGCGCTAATTTCAATGTGCATTTGCTCCGAATTTGAGGGATTTTTGTGAAAAAGACGTGCTCAGCCCCTGAATGGCCGCTTTGCGCGTTGCAGAAAGTGCACTTGTTGCAAAATCTCCCGGACACCTGCCAAACTGGATGTATATTGCGACTTTAAGCTTAGGATATTACGACAAAAAATGCTGTGGATCGAGCGTCCCATAGGGGATGAAACTGTCGTGCAGGCACTCAGCGATGATCTGAACTCACTGCCAAAGCCACTGACACGCTTCCTGATACTGCGGGGTATCGATTCATTGGATGCCGCACGACGCTATTTCCGGGCAACTCAGGCTTCCTTGCACGATCCGCATCTGTTGGCCAACATTGACGTTGCTGCCCGGCGTATCGCACGGGCTATTAAAACGAAGGAAAATGTGCTTGTCTATGGAGATTTTGACGCGGATGGTGTCACTTCTACTGCCCTAGTCTTGCTATTCCTGCGATCCCATGGACTTACGACATCATCGTATATTCCTCATCGCCAGGAAGAGAATCACGGCTTTCATGCGAGCGGTATTAAGCTTGCGCGTTCTCGGGAAAGCACACTGATCATTGTCGTGGATTGCGGCACCAACGATGAGGAAACGGCAGCATTGGCAAAAGAAGCCGGTATAGATCTCGTCATCTGTGACCACCATCAGAACGAGGGTAAAAATCCGTTCTGCTGTGCGCACGTAAATCCCAACCGGAAAGGTTGCGATTATCCCCTGAAGGATGTGTCCGCCTGTGCCCTTGCCTATAAGCTGATTCAGGTTACGCTGGAAGAGCTTGATCAACCTGTCCATTTGGCGGACGAGTATCTTGATCTCGTGGCGATCTCCACGGTATGCGATATCATGCCTTTGGTGGACGAGAACCGCATCCTTGTACGTGAGGGATTAAAAAAGCTACGTGCCGCGCCACGCCCAGGTCTCCGAGCACTCACATCCGTTGCCGGTTGTGATCAGGAACACTTGATGGCTGGCGATATCGCTATGCAGCTTGGTCCCCGCCTGAACGCTGCAGGCCGACTCGCCCATGCAGACGAGGCGCTCGCGCTGCTAATGGTCGAATCGGAGAGCGAAGCCATGGCTTATGCCAAGCGACTCGATGAACTCAACATAGACAGAAAAAAACTGGCAGCACGGCTACGTCCAGTCGCAAAGAAGCTTGCGCGAACACAACTGGCCGGATCTCACACGAGCGCGCTCGTACTCCACCATCCAGACTGGCATCC
>MPNB01000140.1 GCA_002238805.1 Rhodothermaceae bacterium bin80
CTGACATTTTGTCCTTGTTTACCAACTTGACTAAAAGTTTTGCTTGCTGATCAGTGATCATTGCAGAGAGACTAAATGGAGAATGATTCGCGCGTTCACACGCACGAAAACTCCATTCGTCCCATGGGACTGAGAGGAAACTTTTAATTGTCGCTGGAGAAAGTTTTAATTGTCGCTGGACAGCCTGCGCACGACCAATATGATGGAAAACATCAATCGCACGATCAAGGAGCGATTAGCACGAATCCGGCGGTGGGTCGACTCGGATCAATGTCATCGCTGGGTTGCAATGGCACTGGTATTCGCGGAAGAAGGACTCACGAAGATTGAACAACCAGATCAATTGGCGGCCTTACAAAAAGCCCTCTTGGAACAGATCCCCAAAACGGAGCTATCGTCCATGGAGGAGACGTAAAAAAATAAAGAGTTTCAACTTAGAATGAAACAATGCCCAGAAACGAAACCCCAACACGAATATTGATCATTGATATTATGCTACCCGCACCTAGTGCGGGACGTCACGGACCCTCAAGGAGTCTGCTTGGAACATCATGCGAACAAAAATAAGATTGACTATGTTCTCGTGTCCTCTTCAGGCTAGAGATGCATCTTTTTCTTGGCCACAATTAAGCTGGCTCTGATCTCATTGGCCTGCCTCACCGTGAAGACAATGGTCGACCACAGAGACGAGGCGGAGGCCATCCGCGTCTGTGTGATCCGATGATTTTGCTTAAATGCTCGATAAGTGCTCAGTGATTGATGTTCACGTAAGAAACTCCCTACCAAATTGCTATTACCACGTTTACGAGGGAGGCAATAGTACTGATAACAGTGGCAATAACAATCACTATCGTGAACCGATAAATACACTTCGTAAACTTACCCATTTCCTCAGACACCTTCATCATTTCACTGTGTCTTTTCTCGTCCCTTTCCGCGGTTCTACGGTACCTATACTCATCAATTATGAATTGCTTAGCAACGAAGCCCTTTATTACCCCCTCTCCATAACGAGGATCACACACTATCCCGTCATACATCTCAGCCAACTCCTCATCGCTTAATTGCTCAAGCCCGGCTATCTTTAGTCTTGGTTCACTCATTCTAAGGGCTCTCCGTATCAGAGACATCACTATCAGCTACAATTTTTCCTGTGTTCTCTTCAGGCAATTTAACGCGCTTTTTTGTCATGAATTCTCGCTCACCGCGAATCAAATATTCTTGTCTCGCGCGAATAAATTCTGAGCGTTTTCCATCCCTTAAAATCTGAAGTGCCTCTTCGGGGAAACCGTGACTGGACAACAATTTCATCAGGTAATCATCATCCTGCACGTTTTGGAAATGATCGAACGCATTGTTCAACTCATCATCAAAAAAAATGCGGTTTCCCGGAATGCTGGAAAACTCATCGGCCTCTTGGGGGGCGTAATACACGTATTTGATTGCATTTGAACCCAACCTGGATAACAACTCACCAGTTTTCAACGTTTCCCCTCTATGCTTAATTGAGAGCGGATTAAGTGATGATAAATACAATGAGAAGGTGCGAACTCGGGCGCTCCTCCCATCAAAACGATCCGGGAAAGGCAGGGCCTGTTCATCAAGGTTCACAACACTGAATGATTTTTTCTCGTTACGAGCAAGGCTGCGAACTTCGTCTAAAGCTTGTGTAACTTTTGATGAACTCACAATACCGAACCAACCACTGAACGAGGTAACCCAGAACCAGCGCTCCAGTAAACTCATAACTTCGGGGGTTGGATCTGGGCAAATCCGATAAAACTCACCGAGAAGTACCAGCTGTAATCCATAGGGTAATAATCGGTCTGACGTAATACCTAAGCTCTCGAGAAAACCAAGCGCATCAGCAATGCCTCTACTTGCTGACTCACAACCTTCTCGAAGTCTTGGTCGGATGTCCTCCCTTACGATTAGACCAGCCCAATCTTTCGCATAGATATCGCAGTTTAAGGCCGCCAGTACTGCTCTAAACAGAAAACGACGATCAAAATTGCCGAAGCCGCGCGAGCAAAGCTTTAGCTGTAAAGAATCCAAAGCATCAGCAAGATTAAATTCCCCTGTTCGATACGTCAATGCAGATACCATCTGGTAAGCAGATATCTTGCGCCCCGTCCGGTTGAGTCTAGCAAAAACTGACACCGCGCTATCAAGACTTGCCTCGCGAATTCGAATAAGTGGTAACTGATAATCCCTAAATGCATTCGCAAGATGGTCTGCTGAATTGAGCCAGCGGTGACGCTGATTTTCGTCTTTGACATTCAAAATACGTCTGGCTGCGTCAAGGAATCCCGATGTATTTAGGAGGCTAGCCAAGGGGAAGTGTTGTGCCATAGTTCCTCCTCTAGGATTTCGGACGAACTCAGATTTCTCAAGGTCAAAGTACACGCGCCAGTCTACACCATTATGAATTGGCTCACTGTCACTTGGTAACTGGAGAGTACCAACCAACGCTGACACCCTTTGCTGCCCATCCAAAAGATAACTAATAAGTCCGGGGGGACGAGATTTTACTCTTATTGGTCCAACATCGCGAACACTTCCAAACTCTTCTTCAGTTTCCCAAACAAGAATAGACCCAATTGGGAAGCCCCTATATACACTGTCTAGCAAGGCATGGACATCTTGCTGCCTCCAGACAAAGGGACGTTGAAAATTTGGAATTCGGAACTTACCTGCCAGAATCCGCTCTACAAGCTTACCCATGAAGATGATTTCCGGGATAACCTCAGTTCGGATCTCATTGTTGCTCGAAATGGTCTATACCTCCTTACGAATCGTTTTAATACCGCACTCTAAGTCGCCTTGAGAACGGGTGCGCAGTTCACTTTCTATGTTTGTGCCAGCAAATCCCCAACATTTATGAACTTTCTTCCCGAATCCCTTGGTCAGGACCTTATAATCAGCGTCGGGGACTCCTTTGAATAATGGATATCCATCATCGTCACGATCTTTTGGCAGTCCACTCTTTAAACTACAGAAATTTTTTTGATCCTCGTTCAATCTTTCCCACGCTTCCACTAAGCGGGCGTGATTTTGATTGTTTGGCTTCCATTCCTTGAGTAAAGATGCAGGAAGGTAATTTTCTGACGCCCGCTTACTCAATATCCAGCATGGAACATTGAACTCCGTGCAAACATCGCGCAAATTCCGAGCCCTGTAACTCTCTTGAGAGGAAGGAGAATCCTTATCGCTATCAGCAACGACAACAAGCCGAGGCTTAATGGATTGTTCCTCCATTTTATTACGTACCTCTCCGGGCATACCATCAACGCCGCCAACGCTATCTATGAAAATTGGTTCTGAACTCTGATTCCAATAATTTGAGAGAGCCGTATCAAGTTCTTCTATGATTCGTTTCAGAAATAGACCATCACTATTTCGATTCTCTACTAAAATACAGAGCTGTTGCTGTGTAAACCTAGCAGCAGCTTCAGGGCTCAGTTCATGCTCATTAACTGGGCGGTTAGTAACATGAATTCGCCTGACGTGAAGCCCCAAACAATTCCAAGCTTCTGGTTTATTCGACATTTTGAATAACTCAAGAATCCAATATCCTCGATTCCCTCCATCCCTAATCCATGTCGTAGCCTCAAATTCTGAAGAATCCAAATGATCAGTAGTATCCCAAAGATGCCAACCATCCTCAATCGTATAAATTATGCGATCCAACCACCGATGAGCATCAGAATCGTTCGCGACAGATGTTTCAATTACTATACGCATCTGGTTATCCTTCCCGGTTTCGCGCTGCACGACGAATAGCAAGTATCTCTTCGTAGTCCTCATAGAATACGCCCTCCGGCCAACTACTCATTGCACCTTCATCAGTGATAGATATTCGCTGTAGTTTAGATCCATATTCTGGTTGAGGGGAGATCCAGTATACAATTACTTGATCGGACCGCAACCTTCCTTCTGCGATTAAGCGCCGTATCCGAAGCAACATCATTTCAGAGTGGGTCTCAATAATTACCGGCCTAGTGGCCCCTGGAAGATTGTCTATCAAGAGTTCCGCAACATCCGCGTGGGCAGCAGGATGAAGTTCAGCTTCTGGATGTTCAATAATATCAACTCCTGGTCCCATCCTATTTGCTGTAAAAGCAGTAACAGCTATCGGAAAAACTTGTGCCAGCCCGGCCCCAGATTGATATAGGGCAACATTTGTACCAGGGTATTGCGACTCTGCGGTAAGATCAAAATAATTAGCTTGCGTTTCCATATCAATGCTGACTCCGAAAATACGGCGATACCATTTTCTAACAGAATTCCGGAGATCATCATTTGCAACAAACAACCAAGGGGCGGTAGCCCCCATGGCATCATGAAAAACTGGCTGGTAATCATCCAGTGTAAGAGCAGATGCCTGAAACCTTCGTGGGCATTTCAAATATCGAACACCTGAGGCCCATTCCCTGATTGAATCTATTTTCTCATTGGTCCAACCTGGAAATGGATGCGGCCACTTAGGAAGTAGGCCTCGCCAGTTGATCTGTTCCCGGTCTCGATCCACACCTGAGACGGCTATCCTGTAAGGAGCTTTTTCATCGAGCGATTCTCTTATTGCTTCAACTTTATCGCTCTCGTCACAGAGACACCAGGATTTGAGCTGCTGTTCGGATTCGGATGGCTTGGACGAGCGGACTACATTCTGAACATCAACTGATAACTGGACCTCATTACTACCATTCCCCAATACGACGGATAGGGACAACTGGCCGTGTGGAGAACGTCTGGTTATTAAATCCTGAAAAGTTCGTCCATGGTGGATTCCCTGAGAGTTCAGCAACAATGGTTCTTGCCCTCCACCATTTGGGAGAGCCAAACTGCTTGCAAACAAATGGATCACTCGTGCCAACGCAGTCTTGCCGGAATTATTCGCCCCCACCAAGATGGTTAATGGAGCAATTTCGACGGAGGTATTTCCGTCAAAACATTTATATCGTCCAAGTTCTAGCCTTCTAAGTTCCATGTCTTCCATGATTAAATTCAGTGATCAAAAAACCACCGCATACCAGAACTGTTTCGTATTGGACGCCCCCACTAGACTGGGCGTTTTGACACATCCCCTGAGCAAAGCCCCTCATTATGAATCCAAATTAAACCGAATTATGCAGAATTGGAGAAGCATTACAATTTTTCCTGAGTGAAAAGAATAATCACACCATTTCAACATAACTTAAATTACATAACCCTGAAATCCTAATCATCCCGATTTCCTAAGCGGACGACGAATAGCGCGCAATCTATTCATTACGGTATTGCCGTATGGAGTGAGCGTCCAATATGAGGCCTTATCCTTAACACTTCGTTGTCGGACGCTCTTCATAATCAAACCAAGTGCTCGGAGTTGGACAATAATTGTGCCGAATACCTCGGGATCAATAACCAATCTATCCAATTTTAGAGTACGATATCTTGAATGGTGATTCACTTGTTTTGATTTAGGAAAGTTTGATTTGAGCCGGGTAATCAATGCATTCTTCATGTCAAACTCCGCAGCTTCTTGGATCATAAGGGGGGCAACAGTGGAAAAGATTTTATTCCAACTGAGAGAAATAGTTTTATCCCCTTCTCTCTCTAAGCTGATATCCCTGTATACCGCCCAGATCTTGATTTCGACAGCATCCTTGCCCAGAGCAAGGTCGTCCGTACCAGGTGGAGCTTCAATCCTTGCTCTTGTGAGTTCGTTTTCCAATTCTTCAATCTTTTTTCGAAGCCGAAGGATATCCTCAACTGCACCAGCTTGCAATATTTGATCACCACGAACCCAACCAATTCCAGGATGCTTTTTTTCAACTGATTGAGACTCATAACGACAGCAGACCCTAATTCATGTGGAGTGCTCCAAGTCTTGCACATTTGCTGTTTCGCGAGTATTCGAAATTTCTCAAGCTTTCTCTTTCCTGAATCCGATTGTTCCGAATTATCAATAGATATCTCGCCAGGGTTTTTTGTGAAGAAACGCGATTACGGGTTTGCCAGATTCAATGGCATAACGCTACTCTTTTTCCGTGTAGCCAAGCCCCTCACTATCCAGTGCCCCATAACGACGGGGATGTCCCAGATTTAGTTGATCTTTTTGCGAACTGGTTTATGATGGGGTTGAGCGATTCAACTGATTCACATTAACCATTTCCGATTGATCAATGATTCTTTCCGATGATTGCATATTCCGATCGATCTGGGACACTGATTCCGATTGATCTGGGACACCATTCCGGTTGATCTGGGACACCATTCCGGTTGATCTGGGACACTCTGTAAGCCAGTATTTTGGAGCGCTAATCTGTGCTCATCAAATCTGGAAGCGGCTTGATTTTCATCTGACCCAGGTAGGGTTTGTCATAGTTTTTGGTTTCACCAAAAACTATGAGCTATGCCTACAAAACGTGTGTTGATGAAAAAGATTAAGCGCATTCTGGAACTGCGATTTGTGTTCAAGTTGTCCATTCGCG
>MPNB01000141.1 GCA_002238805.1 Rhodothermaceae bacterium bin80
CTGACATTTTGTCCTTGTTTACCAACTTGACTAAAAGTTTTGCTTGCTGATCAGTGATCATTGCAGAGAGACTAAATGGAGAATGATTCGCGCGTTCACACGCACGAAAACTCCATTCGTCCCATGGAACTGAGAGGAAACTTTTAATTGTCGCTGGAGAAAGTTTTAATTGTCGCTGGACAATCATTAGCTATTGGTCGGTTTAGCGTGTTTCTGTAGTGTCCTTCGGTAGGTTTTTGGCCGTATTTCGGCCCATTGGTCTGGTTTCGGCGTCTGGGGATCCTCTTAATCTCGGGGCTTATTCCAGAGAATGTTGAGATGCATTTGGATGGTCGGTAGGGGTATGGCACGGTGTGATATTACCATGTCACGCGATCTGCCGGATCAGACTTATTTCTGGATGTCCGACTGGGTGGAGGATCGGGAAAGTAACTGTTTACGCTGATTATTGGCTCCTCACTTTTGGTCACATGCGTCATGAATTCACCTACCACAAACAGCGCGTTGTGTGCCCCCTGCCCCCAATAGCTGGAGCGAAAGGTCATGCGTCGATCATTGAAGCCGACCCATGCACCGCTAACCAACTCTGGATGCATCAGCATGAACCAGCCGTCTCCACCCCCATTCCTGACTCCGGTCCGCTGATCGGTACGACCTTGTGTTGTTCCAGTCTTGCCGGCAAAGTCGTAGCCGGCAAGGCCATAGCTGGTTCTAATACGGATGCCTGTACCATAGTTGATCACATCACGAAGCATATCTGTGATGGTAGCAGCAGTTTGCTCGGAGAGCCTTTCTTCTCGAATAGATTGATGTTCGTACAATACAGTCCCATCCTCGTCAAGTATTCTAGTAACCATTATGGGTTCGTTTAGAAATCCCTGATTGGCAAAGGTACTGTACGCGACCGCCAGTTCAAGCAGTGTAACTTCGCTCGTTCCTAAGGCCAGTGAACGAACCGGGTCTAACCTGCTGTTGATCCCCATATTATTAGCGAGGTTGGCCACATTCAGCGGATTAATATTCTGAATGATCTGTGCAGTGACTGTATTTAAAGATTTTGCCAGTCCTTCCCTCATACTAACACTATCTCCAGAAACCGCATTCCCATAATTACTTGGACTCCAAACTATCCCTGTAGACTCATCCACATATTGGTAGACCGAGTCTTTGTACATCTTCTCAGGTGAGTAGTCACTGTCGATAGCAACTGCATAGGTGAATGGTTTAAAAGTCGAACCAGGCTGTCTTTTTGCGACGTTGACGTGGTCATACCAGTCTTTTTCAAGAGCTCGACCACCAATCCAGGCCTTTATGTGCCCATCTCTAGGGTCCATTGCAACGAATCCGACCTCCAGTCGACTTTTAGCAACCTTGAGCGAGTCAATAAATTCTGGATTGCTTTTCAGTTCACGTAATGCTTCCTGCGAAGTCATTCCCTGACTCCGAAGTGTTTTGTACCTGGGTGTTTCTCCGATATAGGTATTCAGATCTGAGGAGTTGTAGCGTTCCCAGAACCATGCCCAACGATTTTCGGGGTCTGTGTGACAGGGGTCATTCATGTACTTTTTCATATCTGTTCCCCAGTCTAATCTTGGGCTTCGGGGGGCACTCCACTCGCAGTTAACCACGGCCTGTAGGGAATCCAAGGTGCCCCTGGCAGCTTCCTGAGCCATAGATTGCATTCTTGAGTCGAGTGTGGTCTCGATCCTTAGGCCAGTGGCATATATGTCTTGACCATTTTCGTGCCCCCATTTTGTAAGCCATTGACGCACCTGTTCAGCGAAATGTGGAGCAAAGCTGTCCGTAACATCTGCCGTTCGGATATTAGTGACCGTGGAGGAATCCCTGATTGCCTCATAGTCCTCCCGGTTCAGAAAATCTTGGGAGACCATACGGTACAGGACTGTATTACGGCGTGCCTGTGATTGTTCTGGGTTTCGCACTGGATCATAGCGATAGGTCCCTTTGAGCAATCCAATCAGCGTTGCACTTTCCAATATATCCAGGTCGGTAGCTGATTTTCTGAAATAAGTCCGTGCGGCAGCTTCAATTCCATAGGCATTATAAAGGAAGGGAACAGTATTTAAATACATCTCGGCGATCTCGTCCTTAGCATAGAGCTGCTCCAGTCGTACCGCTGTAACCATCTCTTTGAGTTTGCGCCTCACACTGACTTCAAATCCAATCTGCTCGTTATAGATATTACGCGCTAGCTGTTGTGTGATAGTTGAACCGCCTTGACGCTCAAAGGGAAGTCCAAGCTCTCCAAGAATAGATTGGGTAACTGCCGAAGCTGTGCGAAAAAGGTTGATACCCCAGTGATCGTAGAAGCGGTGATCTTCGGTTGCAATCAACGCATTACGCACGTGTACAGAAATCGAATCATATGTAATCCAGGAACGATTCTCCAGTCCGTAGCGAGCCAGTTCTTCACCGTCTGCTGTGTAAGCTACGCTTGCGTACGACAGTTCAGGGTTTTCGATTTCCCGCAAAGATGGTGTATCCAGGGAAAGAATCAGCATATAGACGAATAGAAAAATCGACCCAAGGACGACCGGTATGGTCGGGATACTCAGAACAAAGGCAGCCTGGGCGATCTCAGGTTTGCGGAAAACGCGGAGAAGAAATCCTCGATATCCTTTTCGTGCAGGTGAGCGCGGTTTGGTTTTTTTACGTGGCATGAGTGGTACGAGCGTACGATAGGCTATCGTGCGACTTTCTTTTTTATTGGTTGATGCCTATAAGTCCTTTGCACCATGAAAGTAAGGTGATCGTTCCATTTTCTGTTATTGTTATGCCAGATCGCTACCTGGGGATGCTCAACAAACTCGCCAGACTGGATCTACTTGTCCCAGGAGCCTGTGGTGGATAAAGTCTGCTCCACAAATCTGCAATCTCTAATGGGCTGAGAACGCACAAATTTTGTAACACGGGCTACTCAATTGGCTACCTTCAATCTTTTTTGCTCCCAAAATGATGAGAAAACCTGACTTATCCGCTCTTCCTGAATAGTTCAATCTTGAAAATCAATCGGAATTTTATTACTCAGGAATTTCATGGACTGTACCACAGCCTGATAGGCATCGTTCTGGATGGTTGAGTGGTTCTGAAGGGAACTCGACGGTTAATCATTGAAGACTATTACAGTTATACTTTGGGAATGTCAAGTAGCCATGGAGTAAGCATGTCCTATACTTTCACAGAAATTGCAGTCTCATAAATGTCCATATCGGCTTTACTCATACCCAGTCGCAGTGCTGATTCGCGCCAGTTTTTTACAGCAAGTGCAACCTCAGCCGCAATACTTTTCGCGGTATCCGGTTTGAGTGCAAAATAGGGGGCTGCTCTATATGCGAGTTCCAAATCGGCATCTGGACCTTCCTCGGAAATCCATGTAGTCAACTCGCGAGCTTTCTTGTACCTTGGCATTGGATTTAGATCATATGCAGGTGATAAACGCCATTGGTTATTGCCCGCATATAGAAAGCCGTGATTGCGCAGGTGATCATCCAGGTTGCTAATCATTACGCCGAATACAATCCGTCGCCAGAGTTCATGCAAATCGTTTATCGGCGATATGGAATACATGCGGATACATTCTGCAATGTCTGTGTAGGTTGCATTGTCACCATCTTGTAATCCCAAGAGGCTCATGGCGGACAGGAAAGGGATACGCTCTTCGCGAACCCGATCAAATCTTTGGATTAGGGCAATGGGTAGATCCCTAACCATTTGAAGGGTGCCTTTAGCAGCATTAATTCCTGCTTTGTCTGCAAGTTTGAGTGCAAGAATTTCTCCATGCGGGATGCTGTAGTCGTCATCTGGTTTGGGGAACTTAGCGATGGCCAGAGATCCCTCGCTGTTGATAGCGGCTGATTTTGGGCGGGCTCCACCAAGCGGAGAGCCTTCATTGAGCAGAAGTCTCAGGTCTTCCGCCGATTCTGTATTCGCTTGAATGGCCATCGCAGCATTCAACAGAGCAGGGAGGGATATCAACGGAGGCACAGTACGTTGTCCAATGTTGCGACAAAAATAAGACTCGCCATCGCGCATAAAGCGAAGAGCACCAACTCTGGTGTAGTCGTTTATTGCCAGCAAATAATCAAGCTCCGAGAGCCTTCTGGCGTGGCCCATCTTTTGGAGTGCACGACGAACCAGTTGCCGCCCCCAGCGGTCAGGTGCACAGTCTCGGATTGCACCTGGTAGTGCAGTTTTTTCCGAAGTCCAATAATGTTGCCGTGTGGTCAGTTGTAAGTTCGCGGGGTCAAGTGCAAAAGCCTCACGATAGGATAGCCAAGAGTCTGTGTACTCAAACAGTGAACTTTTACGGTGGGCTTTTCCAAGATAGCGGAGGTGGCCTACAAGATGTGTCTTCCCACCAAATTTCACATGGACTTCGATGACTTCATTCATGGTCTTATCCTTATTTGACTTCCAGGTCTGATGCGCTTTGGAAGTCGGTCTTCGTCCAGATCTAAGCCGAGCGTGTCATTAGTGCGATCAGCAACCTGCCCGAACTGCTTGACCAGCCCCAAGATCGCCAACACGGAGAGGTAGGCACCCATCGAAACCGATGGATCCCCTTTTTCTATCCGAGCGAGTGTGCTGCGACTCAAGAAAGCGCGTTCAGCCATGGAGACCGTTGAAATACGTCGTTTCTTACGTGCTACAGCAATGTCGGCACCTAGTTTTGCTAAGGCTTTTCGAGCAGTGACAGGAAGAGTTGAGATTGAAAGTGATTTCATTTTGTATTTTTAATGAATTATAATGTCGCATAATGCATTATACATAAATCATTAAACTCTGTTTCCATGGCATTAGGCGAGCCCCGCCCTGCGACTGTTAAAGGCACTTAACAATGGTTTTCGTGTTGCTTAGTTAGTGCTTGCCAGAAAATGATTTTGGTCGTGGGATTTATACGATGAATTCGGGTATTTGGGGTAGATTTGGTCATTTTTGGTGGATTTGGTCAGGATTTAGTGTGTATTTGGGGCTCTCATCGCATAGGCGTCGTCAGCGCAGGAGGTTGAATGAATTTGCGAATCTGGCGGTAATTTTGGGGTAGGAGGTCTGATTTGGGCGTTTAAGCGTGTACATTCGCCCCTTTGTTGCCATGCGTGTAGTAATGGAAGCCCAACGCGCGTTCGGGCAGGTCCCGATTGAAGAGATCGAGTTTTCTCCCCGAAGCCGGGATGACATTCCGGTGGTATTGCGTGGTTTGCTTTCGATTTACAAGAATGCAAAGACGCGAGCGAAGGTTTTCGCGCTTTTGGAAGGGGGCGTAGCTTCGGGGGTCAGTCACAAATTGGGCCGCCGTGGGATGGATCTGTGGAGAATTTTCGTTCTAGGGATGATGAAGCAGGCCCTTAATTGCGATTTCGATCGACTGACGCATATGGCGAACTACGACAAGCTACTGCGCCAGATGCTTGGGCATGGTGGTTGGCGCAAGGGAGCGGAACCAGCATACCATGTACAGACCATCATAGACAATGTGAGTTTGTTATCGGAGGAGTTACTGGGAAAGATCAACGAGGTCGTGGTGGTGCATGGGCACGCGGGACTGACGAAAAAGGCCCGGCAGGAAGGGTTACGGTGCAGGGTGGATTCAGCGGTGACGAAGACGCATGTTCATTGGCCAACCGATGTCAGTCTGCTAAGCGATGCGGTGGGTTGTTTGCTTCGGGAGTCCGCACGTATGAGCCGTGCGCACGGCATGCCGGGCTGGCGCAAGGCGTCCGATTGGGCAAAGCGGCTCGATCGTTTGTTTCAAGGGGTACGCAGGTCACGGGGCTGGCATCGTCGTGATCGGGTGCGCAAATATCTGCGCCACTGCAGAAAGCTGGTGAAGAAGGCGTTGGCTTCGCAGCGGAGGTTGGGGGTAGATTGCAGTGATGCGTGGCTGCACTACCTGGGATGCAGCTTGAAACTGATCGATCAGGTGGATCGGCGGTTGCTCAGGGGCGAAAAGATTCCGCATTCGGAGAAGATTTTCTCGGTTCACGAGCCGCATACGCGTTGGATCAGCAAAGGTAAGGCGGGGGTACAGGCGGAGTTGGGACTCCCGGTCTGCGTTTTGGAGGACCAGCATCAGTACATTCTTCACTACCAGGTGCTCTACAAGGGGGTAGATTCGTCGATGATCGTGAATTTTTTACGGGAGGCCAAGACGCTGTACCCGTCCCTGACTTTGTGCAGTATGGATACGGGGTATTCATCGGAACACAACCGGCGCGCATTGGAGCAAATTTTGGAACTGGTGATCATGCCGAAGCGGGGT
>MPNB01000142.1 GCA_002238805.1 Rhodothermaceae bacterium bin80
AGAAGAGGCAAAACCGGAATCAAAATCGCCCTAAATTACCCCAGACTGATTCAGTAAATCTCAGTAGTCCATATCCCCGAAAAAAAATCGACCGAAAACCGGAATGGGGAAATTCCGTACTTCCAGAGCACTATGAAATGGCGAACTTGGGGTAAGCAGGACACACCGGGAATTGACAAGTGGAGAGATAAGCCGCATTGCCAATACGCATCATTCTTGGCAAAAGGGGAAGGATGTTGATGGCTACGAGAACATTCCGAGCTACTGCAGGAGTGCTTCACTTGAAGAAGTTCGTAAGCATGGCTATGTGCTTACGCCTGGACGCTATGTTGGTTTGGAGCCTCAGGAAGAGGATGCGGAGCTGTTTGAGGACAAGATTGAGCGATTGGTATTCAAGTTTCGAAAACAACAGGCCGAAGGTACTCGGCTCAATGTCGCGATCAATGGGAATCTGGAATCATTGGGATTCGGAGGATGGGGGTGATGAACATAGACACGACCTTTTTGCGCCGCTGTATTGCCTCACTCGAACGAGCGGTAGGGGAAATCGAACGGCATGAGGGTGGCGACGAAGTTATGTACGATATCTACTGCGCCGCGTGTGTCAAGGAATTTGAACTTGTACTCGAACAGTCCGGCAAGCTACTGCGTAAGCTGCTGGCCGCCTGGTTCGCCAGTAACAGACAGGCCGACCGTCTCCATTTTAAGGATCTCTTCCGCCACGCGACTCGCCACGGTCTGATCTCGCCAAGCGCATCGGAGAGGTGGCTACGTTACCGTGATAACTGCAACTTCACGGCGCACGACTACGGTGAGGATTTTGCGGAAGCCACACTCAGGCTATTTCCGGCCTTCATCAAGGACGCGAAAGCTCTCGCTGGCATGATTGAGCAGACCGAGGATGATTGACCAGCTACGTCTCGCGGCAACGCATCGGCGCATCCTGAAAATCTTACTGCGGGAGCACCTGCCCGGTGTGGAGGTGTGGGGATATGGCAGTCGCGTTAGCGGCCGGGGCCACGAAGGCAGTGACCTCGACCTCGTGCTGCGGGGGCCAGGGCTCGACGAAATTCCATTCGAACGGTTGATGAACTTCGAGGAGGCCGTGCGGGAATCGACGATTCCTATTCTCGTCGAGGCGAGGGACTGGGCGAGACTGCCGGAGCGATTCCACCAGGAGATCGAGCGGGAGCATGTGGTGGTTGTGGAGGCTACAGGAAATACGGACATCATAGGCCGACCGTTTCGTGATGATTAGTTTTTCGGCGTTGGGGCTGCCTTTTCTTGATCGCCTTACCTCGTACTGGTAGGAGACCTGCTTGTATCCTTCGGGGAGCTGCCACCTTTGCTGTATCGCAATAATTTTTCGGTGTCTGGGCAAGGAGAATCCCGCTGCAGGTACACGCGCGGTTTGCCGTCTTTCTCGGGAAATTTTCCAGGCACGAACGTCAACATCGCTGGTGATATGTTCTAGATCGCTAGGTGCTTGTGTTTGGATCTCGCGCGACTTGGACTGCAAAGACTACTCGGACCGGGGTATTGCTATTATGGGCGAGACACCTTTGCCGCCGCACATACTCTCGGCTTTGGGTGAGGAAGTTGTTGATTGTAGTCTTCCGTTCAATGTGGATTATCGTAGATTGGCCAAGGCTAAGGATAGCTTTCGTGTCATCATCCGAAAATATGGATAATATCCTGTATCCAAATGTAAAACCACGATCGTCGTGCGGGCCTAAAAGTAGTACCCAAGAGAATGATGACGAACCGTTTGAGGACAGGATGGAGAGGCTGGTAGTTGAACTCCACCAACGACAGGTGGAAGGCTCCGGCCTGATGCCGTGATCCAAAAGAATTTGATGGCTTCAGTGAAACGAAATAATGTCGTCAATTAATCCAACAAGGTTGTGGCAGGAGGTTGCTTTGGGTGAGGATACAGGCATGGAGTTGAAGGCCGTCGAATTCCGTGGAATGAAGGTTTCTGCACCCCGGCGCGATTCGCTCGCGAATGAAATTGCGGCGTTCGGAAATGGAGAGGGAGGCCGGCTGGTCTTAGGCGTAACGGATGATGGGCACCCGCAATCTCTTGATCGCTCGAAACTAGACGTAGTAGTCAGGTTCGTGGGTGAAATTTGCAGGGAAAGCATCAAGCCTGCTATTGACTACAGTGTCTTTCGAGTGCCCGTAGGATCTGCTGGTGGCGGTGCACTTCTCGTCGAAATACCGGAGAGTGTTACGGTGCATCGCTCCCCGGGGGGATATTTTCGTCGACGAGGAGATCGCAAGCATGAGATGGATTCGGTTGAAGTCCACCGATTGACACACACGCGTGGGCAGTCCGATGACACCTCAACAGATACCCAAGTCGTAAGGAATACTGCTATCAAAAGCCTCCACAGGCAGCTGTGGCGCAGATATGTGAGTTCCCGAGTACATGACGTGCCCGAGGTTGCATTGACGAAGTTGAAATTCGTCAAGGAAGATTCGAGCGGTAATTTTCTGGCGACGGTAGGGGGGGTGCTACTGGCGTCAAAGGATCCACGCGAATGGTTGCCGAACGCTTGGATTCAGGCAGTGTGTTACCGGGGACAACGTCTGGATGGCAACCAGCAAATTGATTCTCGTGATATTTCTGGTCCTCTTGATCAACAGATTCGCGGAGCAATGCGCTTCGTAGTAGCCAATCAGCGGGTGGCGGCGTATAAAAATCCCGCACGCATTGAACTGCCTCAGTTCAGTTTGCGAGCGGTCTTTGAGGCTGTTGTGAATGCGGTGGTACATCGTGACTATGCAGTACGTGGATCACGGATTCGCCTATTTCTTTTCGAGGATCGCCTGGAACTGTATTCTCCCGGCGGCCTGTGCAATTCCATGACCACTGACGACTTGCGCACTAGTCAGTTTACGCGCAATGAGCTACTCGCTTCGCGGTTAGGGCAATGTCCCGTGGGGGATGTTCCAGGATCTGGCGGACGCGAGTACTTTATTGAACGGCGCGGTGAGGGGGTTGCCGTGATCGAAACTGAGACCTATGCTTTGACTGGTCAGCGGCCCATGTTTCAGTTGATAGGTGGACGTGAACTGAAGGTTGTTCTGCCAGCAGCCAGTCTCCCAATACCAGAGGGTGTACCGGTTCACATAGTGGTTTCTCACAGCGATACGGGCGAGCCGCAACCGGATATACATGTGCTGATACTCAACCCGAACAACACGTTTAGTGAGGCACAGACCAATGCCCGCGGGCGGGCTGAATTTTTAATCCATTCCAGACTTCCCATTACCGTTTTCTGTGCGGCAGAAGGATTCAAGGCGCATGTGGAACGATATTATTTGCCCGACAGACCACTGGAGGTTTCTATTCGCCCAGCCCCGGAGGGAGGATCACGGATTATAGCCAACCGCTCAGGACACCTACCCGGTATTCGGGGAGGGCTGAACCCCATACTAGATGCTCTGGATCGCACCTACCTCTACGCAGATAATGCCATCATCAACGAAGGCCAATCCCAGCCAGTCCACTTTGCGTTGAACGAACCCGTGTATCTTAGAGACGGATTTGGAGCGAGTGCTACGCTTTGGTTTCGTGAGATGATCGGGGCTTCCTGCATCTTCGACTTTCGTTATGATAAACCATGATAGGTCAATTATAGGATGACCAGCAGCGAAAACTTCCTCACCGAGTCGGCGGTTGAGGACGCCGCACTCGAGTGGCTTGAAACCCTTGGGTAGCAAGTCGTCCGTGGTTGCGATATTGTTCCGCACACGGAAGGTGGACAGAGGCGAGGCTACGACGAGGTTGTTCTGGAAAGCAGGCTATGTGATGCCCTTGATCAACTGAACTCAGGGTTACCTCTCGAAGCCCTGATCTATGCGCAAAACAAGATAATTTCCCCCGAAGGCCCCACGCTAGAAACCCGAAACCGTAGATTTCACCGCATGCTTACAAGAGGTGTGGCGGTCGAATACAGTGATGAAGATGGACGCTTTCGAGGTGCCCAGGTTCAAGTAATTGATTTTGAAGATCATAGTGCCAACGATTGGCTTGCTGTCAGCCAAGTCGCCGTAAAGGAGAATCGGCAAATGCGCCGCGCAGACATTGTGTTGTTCGTCAATGGTCTGCCGTTGGTTGTGATTGAACTCAAGAATCCTACCGACGAGAAGGCTACGATCTGGTCTGCCTTTCAGCAACTGCAGACTTACAAAGTGGATATTCCTTCGCTTTTCGTCTTCAACGCCGCTCTAGTCATCTCGGATGGCCTGGAAGCACGTATTGGAACATTGACTGCCGGTAAGGAATGGTTCAAGCCATGGCGAACGATTACGGGAGAAAAGGAAGAGTCTTCCAGGAAACCGCAGTTGCAGTTGCTGACGGAAGGCGTTTTCGAACCAAGTCGCTTCTTAACACTGATTCGTGATTTTATCGTGTTCGAAGATGATGGGAGTGGCTTGCTGGTGAAGAAGGTGGCTGGCTATCACCAGTTTCATGCCGTGGAAGTTGCGATCGGAGAGACACTTCGTGCAACCCAGATGCAGCGGGAGGCAGCGATCACGCAGCAGAACTTGGATGGGATACCTCGCAAATCTGGCGGCAGTCCGGGCGATCGACGAATCGGTGTAGTGTGGCACACGCAGGGATCAGGCAAAAGCCTGACGATGGCGTTCTATGCGGGTCGTATCATACGGGAGCCGGCAATGGAGAACCCAACCATTGTGGTCCTGACAGATCGCAATGATCTGGACGATCAGCTTTTTGTCACGTTTTCGCGCTGTGCTGACCTATTGCACCAGTCACCGGTGCAGGCGGAGAGTCGAACAGATCTGCGCACCAGGCTGTTGGTGCAGTCGGGTGGAATCGTATTCACGACAATCCAGAAGTTCTTTCCAGGTCAAAGGGGAGATGAGCATCCGCTTCTTTCCGATCGGCGCAATATTGTAGTGATTGCCGATGAGGCGCACCGAAGCCAGTATGACTTCATTGACGGGTACGCGCGGCACATGCGAGATGCATTGCCTAATGCATCGTTCATTGGCTTTACTGGCACACCGATTGAGCTTGCTGACGCCAACACCCGTGGGGTATTCGGCGATCATATCAGCATTTACGATATCCGCCGATCCGTTGCCGACGGGGCGACCGTACGCATTTATTATGAAAGTCGCCTTGCCAGGCTCAGACTGGACGAGCGTGAGAAGCCCAACATTGACACTAACTTCGAGGAAGTTACTGAGAATGAAGAAATCAGTCGCCGTGAGAAGGTCAAGACAAAATGGGCGCAATTGGAAGCTGTCGTGGGCGCACAGAAACGCATCACGGTAATCGCGGAAGACATCGTTAAGCATTTTGCGAAACGCCTGGAAGCGATCAATGGTAAAGCGATGGTGGTTTGCATGAGCCGGCGCATTTGTATTGATCTGTACCGGGAACTTGTACAACTTTGTCCAGAGTGGCACGACGAAGACGACAGTTCAGGGGAACTGAAAGTGGTCATGACTGGTTCGGCGTCCGATCCGCCTGACTGGCAACCACACATTCGGAACAAATCTCGTCGTGAGTTGCTCGCGAATCGGTTTCGGGATCCAGACAATCCACTCAAGATAGTTCTGGTACGCGATATGTGGCTGACCGGCTTTGATGCACCCAGCCTGCACACCATGTATATAGACAAGCCAATGCGCGGCCACGGTTTGATGCAGGCCATTGCTCGGGTCAACCGAGTGTTCCGGGATAAGCCGGGAGGTCTTATCGTTGATTATCTCGGACTTGCCAATGATCTGAAACGGGCACTCGCTACCTACACGGAAAGTGGTGGCGAAGGCGAGACAACGCTGGACAAGGAGCAGGCGGTTCGGGTCCTGCGAGAAAAATATGAGATATGCGCAGACTTGTTCTACGGATTCAATCGGACAGCAGGCTCTTCGTCAGATCAACTTGTCTTACTGCCGGCCGCAATGGAGCACATTCTGGCACAGGATAATGGCAAGGAGCGATGTGTGAAGGCCGTACGCGAGCTTAGGAAAGCTTTTACGGGGCTTCAGCTTTTTAAGTGGGTTGGGTGTCAGAATTAGGATGAACAAGTATGTGCTGGAATAGATTCTGGATAGATTTCGTTGTTATCTTGGCTACGTTTTTGTGACGAAAATCAATCAACAATCATTACCAACGATGGCCCTACGTGTTCAAGATATTAACCATCTCTTAGGGATTGAATCTCCTTGGGAGGTATCGGAGATCAAGCAAGATAAAACGGCT
>MPNB01000143.1 GCA_002238805.1 Rhodothermaceae bacterium bin80
GCTGGAGTTGAATGTGCTGCCGAAGAAGGGCAGAAAGTCACAGGCAGAGCAGGCACGGGAGTCTGCGCCGGCGTTCGCGGCGGCGCGCCGGAAGCATCCAGGGATTGAGTCGGCGATCAACAATCTGAATCATCGCGGACTGGATCGGATACGGACGCACGGCGAGGAGGGGTTCGTTCGGACCGTCGCACTGGGGGTCGTGGCCGCGAATGTACACCGGTTGGGTCAGATCGTTAAGAAGCAGCGGAGGCAATACGACCGGTGGCATAAGGCCCGCCGAAAGGCGGCGTGAAGCCCCCTGGTCGTACGGATACGATCAAACAAGGCGTGCAGAACAACAGAACTGGCCCGAGGTCTGTCCGCTGGGCAGATCAGATCCCGAAAAATTTGCGGAAACCGGGGTAAATCCGACTTCTAGCAGACACTAGGTAGTTAGATTGGACTCAGAATCCCACTCGCTGTACGTTGTGATGATGTTTGAGAATTTAGCATCCATCCAGAGCTCGAGTTTTCTACAACCTTGCGCCTGTCGAATTTTTGGAGCGGTTGCGGCAAAGACACTGTAAAAAGAATGCACGGCATCAGGTTGCAATGTGAGGCGCACGATCCTGATCAGCATTTTCAACTGTTTGTTTGGTTAAGGGCATCACGCAGTTCGCGTGCGGCTTTTGCTGCCATCTTGTCAAAATTTTCGTCTGGGGAGGCATACAGGATGCCGCGGCTGCTGTTTACGAGGATCATGCCTTTCGGGGTTGCTGCACATGCAGCGGCTTCTACCGGTCCCCCCTGCGCACCTATGCCGGGGATCAGGAAGGGGATGGTCGGATGTTGATCACGCAATCGCTGGAGTTCCTGGGGCTTGGTCGCACCCACTACGAATCCGACAGATCCGGGAAAATTTTTGCCCCAGGTGACGGCTCGATTAGCAACATGTTCATATAGGGGCTTGCCATCCAAAATCAGCGACTGCAGTTCATCGCTGCTCGGGTTGGAAGTTCGCACTAGGACAAATGTTGCACGACCGGGGTATTCGAGAAATGGTTGCACCGCATCAAAACCCATGTAGGGTGCAACCGTGCAGCCATCAGCTCCAAGTAAGTTAAAGATACTGGAAGCATAACTGCGGGCCGTATTACCGATATCGCCGCGTTTAGCATCTACAATGCATAGTGTATTGCTCGGGAGCAGATCAATGGTCGCAGCAAGGGTCCTAAATCCATCGCTTCCTAGATTCTCGTAGAAAGCCGCATTGAGTTTATAGGCACAGGCGTAGGGAGCCGTAGCTTGTATGATTGCGTTGTTGAAAGCCAGGATGGCAGCTTCAGGCCTCGCGTATTTTTGGCGAAGGGAGTCGGGCAGTTTGGCTACGTCGGGATCCAACCCTACGCAAACCATGCTATCGCAGGCAGCCTGGGCACTGCGTAAGCGTTCAGTAAAGTGAGACTCCATGCGTAGAAGTTAGAATTCAGGCGAAAGTAGCTCCCAAGCTAAGGGGGCTTACCGTAATATCTATCACACTAAGCGCAAGTTTGCAAATTCAGTTGCCTACTGACTGACATCTTGCACTAATTTAGGGATTTTCGCCCTCAAATTGGCCATTCGGGGCCTTAACCGGCCATTTTTTGCTCAAATTGAGCCGATGACTTGACGGCGCAGTGCACCGGTCTGGCGCATCAGGTCTGAAATCAGCTCTGGCGCTACTTCCCGCAATTCCTGAACCTCTAGCTCCCATTGTCATCTGCGGAGCTGAGGGTTCTATGGGTCCTCATTCCCACGCCCACCTGGGGGCTCTGGCGCGTCGTCGGGTCTGTGCATGTAGTAGCCTACCTGCGGCTCGGTGAAGATGTACGTTGGGTTGCCCGCATCGTCACCCAGCTTGTCTCGCAGTTTTTTCACGAAAGCCCGGACCCGTCGCCGATCAACGATGCTGTCCAATCGCCACACTCTACGCAACAGGGTTTCATAGGTCACTACCCGACCGGCGTTGATCGAAAGGAAGCGGAGCAGATTGTACTCAATGGCGGTGAGTTTCAACAGAACTCCGCGCACGGTAACCCGGCGTTCATCGTAGTTGATCACAAGAGCCCCCGACTGGAATGTTTCGGGGAACACGTAGCTCTTGCGCAGTGCCGTCTGGATCCTGGCCACCAGTTCCATGGGCGAAAACGGTTTCACAATGTAATCAACCGCTCCCATCTCCAAGGCCCTCACAACCGTTTCATCCCGGCCGTAGGCGGACAGGAAGATGACCGGCCGATCCGCCAGCGCCGGAACCTTTTGCATCAACTCAATGCCGTCCATCTCGGGCAGCAGCAGGTCCAGCAGGACCAGATGGGGGTCGTGCTCATCAATCAGGTCGGACACTTCGTTAGGGTTGTCTGTGGTAAGCAGACTAAAACCGGCGCCGTTGAGGGACGCCCGTACATGCCCCAGAAACTGAGGATTGTCGTCCACTGCGAGTATGAGCGGCTTCCACCGATCCGCGCGTAGCCTAATGCGTCGGGCCTCCATTGCATCATTCCCGGCCCCCTCGACCAGAGGAATCGTGAAGGTGAAGCGGGTGCCTTGTCCGGGTCCGGCGTTCTCGGCTCGGATGCGGCCCCCGTGAGCTTCTACCAATCCCTTGCAGATGGCCAGCCCCAGGCCGAGGCCCCGCCCCCCGCCCCCGGTGTACTTCTGGAACAGGTACGGCGACTGCTCGGGCGACACACCCTGGCCTTCGTCCGTTACCGAAATAGCGACGTGGCCCCCATCACGCACCGCACCGACATGGATGACCGACGACTCTGGAGCATACAGGGATGCGTTGGAGAAGAGGTTGTTCAGCACCTGAACGATGCGTTGTTCGTCGGCCATCACACGGGGCAAGTCCAGCGGCAGGTCGATGCGGATGGTCTGCCTGCCGCCACCACTTAGGAAGGTGGTCCGGGCCTGCTCCACCAGTTCGGACACCTGCACCGGCTTGGAGTCGACCGACAGCATGCCGGAGTCAATGCGCCCCGCATCAAGTAGGTCGTTGATCAGATTGTTCATATGATCGGCCTGCACTTCGATGATCTGGAAGAACTGCTGCATCTCGGTACGGTCCGGAACCCCGCGAGGCCCCAGCACGGTCGCCGCCGAACCCTTGATGGCGGCGAGTGGTGCACGCAGTTCGTGGCTCACCATATCCAGAAATTCCGCCCGCAACCGGTTCAGTTCTTGGAATGGCGCCAGATCCTGCATAGTGACGATCATCGACTCGACCGTGCCGCCGACGGAGTGGATCGGGGTGGAGTTGATGAGCACCGTGATTCTTCGGCCATCGGGAACCGAGAGTACGACCTCCTCGGCGCGCACGGTCACGGCGTCGTCGATCACTCGTTTCATCGGAAATTCCGCAAGGGCCACTTCGTGCCCGTCGGAGAAGCGGCACGTCAATACCTCCAGCAGCTGTTCCACGCCATGGCCGGGCATGCGTAGCCCCTCGACGATCCGCCTAGCCTCCCGGTTGAATGACACCGGCTGACTGGTCTTCGCATCAAAGATCACGATGCCCACCGGCGAGAGATCGACTAGCGCTTCCAGTCTCGACCGCACCCGCTGCTCGTCCCGGTACGTGCGGGCGTTGGAGATAGCGGCCGCCGCCTGGGAGGCGAACAGCACCAGAACCTCCTCGTCCTCATCGGTAAACTCATGACTACCCTGCTTCCCTCCGAGGAAGAAGATTCCCACATCCACGCCGCGGTGACGCATCGGGGTTGCTTGGAAGGTCTCCGACAGCATCGGGTCCGGGACGTAGCCGATGGAGCGGATGTAGGTGGACAGGTCTGCCAACCTGAGTGGCCCTGGAAGATCGCAGAGGTGCTCAAAGAAACGCAACGCGGGAGGCCACTCCATCAACAGCCGCTCTTCGTCCGGGGCAAAGCCGGAGGTGACGAAGTCCTGCGGCTGCCCAGTCCCATCCATGGTCACGACCACGCCGTAGCGGGCACCGACCAAGTCGCGTGTGCTTGCCAGGATTTCGTGCAGGACCGTATCGAGATCGAGGCTTGAGTTGACACACAGAACCGCTGCGCTCAATCTGGTTAGGCGCTCCCGCAGCGCCTGGATCTCTGAGTCCATCTTATTGGATTTATTTATTCACCTGAGCTAGTTGCAAGCCCATTTTGCCGCAACTAGTTCAATGTGACAACAATAAAATAGTTCTATCGGGAATGTTGTGGATAGAGGTCTAAGCCTCCGCAGAAAAAAAGAATTACAGATCTGAAGTTTTCGAATTTTCTGTATCCTCTGCCGATCGTTTTGACCTCTTGGATCTTCCCATTGATTCGGTCGATGTGCGACGGGTCCCGGCAGCGGGATGTGCCGAGTGCATCCACATTTTCCCGTGCGTTCAAGGAGTTTGCGGAGTCCGAGTTGCCGACACGAATCCACGAAGTCTTGATTCAAGAGCGCTACGCGGATTCGACGGCGATTGCGGCAAGGGAGAAGCCGATGCCGAAGAAAAAGGTGCCGGAACCGGTGAAGCGCAAGTGTGGGCGTCCGCGGAAGGGGGAGGAACGTCCAAAGGTCCCCACGCGTCTGGAGCGCCAGCGTACCCTGGACAAAGCGGAGATGTTGGCGGACTTACCGAAGGTGTGCACGGTGGGGAGCAAGCGAAATGCGAAAGGGCGGACGCAATCCTGGACAGGATATAAGCTGCATATGGATGTGGCAGACGGCGGGGTTCCGATCAGCTGTTTGGTATCTTCCGCGTTCCTGCACGATAGCCAGGCGGCCAATCCATTGGCGATCATGACGGATCAGCGGGTGGACAACTGCTATGATCTCATGGATAGTGCGTATGACGCGAAGGAGATTCACGCACACAGCACGGCAGCGGGACATGTGCCGATCATCGACACGAATCCGCGTAATCGAAAAGCGGCGCACCGTCGTGAGCAGAAGGCACAGCGCAGTGCCGGGTTTACTCCCCTGAGTGGGTGCGCTACAGGGAACGTTCGACCGTGGAACGGGTCTTTGGTGCGCCAGGCTAACTGGCGAAATGTAGCGGGTGAAAGTCCCGCAGTATGAAGATGCAACCAATCACATACTTCCTCGAGCCGTGCGTGTATCCTCGCGAGGGGATACGCGAAGCGTCGGTAGAGGTGTGCGCATGCGCCAGGCTAACTGGCAATAGTGTAGCGGGTACAAGTCCTGCGATAAGCTTTTTGTAGACTATGCAGGCACGACGGTCGCGGTCATGGATCCAGACACGGGCGAAGTGAGCCAGGCGCAGATCTTTGTTGCGACGCTGGGCTGTTCCAACTATACGTATGTGGAGGCGACGCCGGATAAGAGCCTAGTTGAGCTTGGAGTGAAATTTGTAACGACGCGAATCTTAACGTGTATCCGTACCCGTCAATTCTTCAGTATTGAGGAACTCAATCAAGCCATCGCTCCCCTACTGAAGCAGCTGAACGAGATTCCCTTTCAGAAGAAACAAGGTACGCGTCGCGGTCAATTTGAGGAACTGGACCGGCCTGCCATGCGCC
Source organism: Rhodothermaceae bacterium bin80 (assembly GCA_002238805.1). GTDB lineage: Bacteria > Bacteroidota > Rhodothermia > Rhodothermales > Bin80 > Bin80. The sequence goes on from MPNB01000143.1 coordinate 5,517, forward strand.
CGCTTCCAGATACGTGGTACGAGTTCCGGCAATGGAAGAAGCTGGTCGTGAATGTGGATTACCATATTCAAGCCGATTTCGCCTATTACAGTGTTCCCCACCGCCTTCGTCGCAAGAAACTGGACGTATGCATCGGTGAAACCCTGGTCAAATGCTACTACAAGAACGAATTGGTGGCTACCCATCAACGACTTCGCACCAAAGGATGCTTTAGCACTAACCGCAATCACATGCCAGAAAAACATCTTCGTTACCGGGACCGCGAACATTTGTTGGCGCGTGCCCGATCCGTGGGTCCAGAGACCGAGCGCTTGACCGAGGCCGTTCTGGATCGCCGATCACACCAGGAGCAGAACTTCCGCGCAGTCCTGGGCATCTTGGGCCTCAAGGACCGATATGGTCCCGAGCGCTTGGAGTCCGCATGTCGCCTCGCAGGGTTGCTGGGGCCGCGTGCGTTCAATTATCCGTCCATTGCCTCCATCCTTCAAAAAGGACGGGATTTGCTGCGGGAGACCGCCCCTGATCCCCCAACGATCCTGCATGAAAATCTTCGGGGCGGAGTATCCGTACGGGAATCCCATGTACAACAAGTCAACTTCTTTGTTCAATTTTGTGTGCGTAATTTTTCAGGCATAGTCCAGCGCCTAAGAATGTTTGACTACATGGCGAACCCAGTGCGCCGTTTGA
>MPNB01000144.1 GCA_002238805.1 Rhodothermaceae bacterium bin80
GTCAACAATGCCCACAGAATTCAACTGACCGGTGACTCCATGCGCAAAGTCCAAGGCGAACAAGAATTGATCATCAAATCCACTAAATCATGAAGGGCAGTTTGATAACACATAGGTGTCCCGCATCAATCGGAATGGTGTCCCGCATCACCCGGAATGGGTGTCCCGCATGGTCGGAATACGCACCGTGGAGCCATGATCCTGTCTCTGGAGCAGGGCTGGGGTTCATCTTTCCTCGGTCCCTGGTTAAGATGGAGCGGCAGTCGGCTGGATTAGAATAAAGAATATGGCCTTTTCTTTATTTTTAGGAAATCAAAATTAAATTTCTTGATTATGCTTATAACATCGTGGTTTCGCTCAATTTGTCTCCGTGGAGCCATGATCCTGTCTCCAGAGCAGGGCTGGCCCATCTTTCCTCGGTTCTTGGATATGATGGAGTGGCAGTCGGCAGGGTTAGAATAAAGAATATGGCCTTTTCTTTATTTTCAGGAAATCAAAATTAAATTTCTTGATTATGCTTATAACATCGTGGTTTCGCTCAACTTGTCTCCGTGGAGCCATGATCCTGTCTCCAGAGCAGGGCTGGCCCATCTTTCCTCGGTTCTTGGATATGATGGAGTGGCAGTCGGCAGGATTAGAATAAAGAATATGGCTTTTTCTTTATTTTCAGGAAATCAAGATTAAATTTTATGGTTTTGCATGCATCATAAAGAAGTGAAGTCTCGAATAGGACGTAAAGTTGTTATTTCTTCTGTAGGAGAGGAACGAGTTGAAGCATATCTGCCACCACCGCTTCCACCAGATCCACGAGTTAACGTGGAAATGTTAACCGACAAATTAGCAAAGGCACATTTGGTCATAGGGAGGCTAGATGGCCTGACGGCAATTTTGCCAGATATTCCAATTTTTCTGTACACATATGTCAGGCAAGAAGCGCTGTTGTCGTCACAGATTGAAGGAACCCAGTCATCGTTATCTGACCTCCTACTTTTCGAAGTTGATGGTGCACCTGGGGTTCCACCAGATGATGTACAGGAGGTGTCCAACTATGTGGCTGCGATGTTTCATGGACTAAAACGTATTAAAGAAGATTTCCCATTAAGTCAGCGCTTGATACGGGAAATACATGAAGTACTCCTTTCCAAAGGTCGTGGCAGCACAAAACTTCCAGGGGAATTTAGACGGTCGCAAAATTGGATCGGAGGATCTCGTCCAGGGAAGGCCCTGTATGTTCCTCCTCCTCCAGGACATGTCGTTGATTTGATGAGTGATCTGGAAAAATTTATTCATACAGATTATCCCGAATACCCCACGCTAGTAAAGGTTGGCCTTATGCATGTTCAATTTGAATCAATTCATCCATTCCTAGATGGGAATGGTCGCTTGGGAAGGTTGCTAATTACATTCTTATTGTGCGCGAGTGAGCTTCTAGAACATCCGACTCTTTACCTCAGTTTGTATTTCAAGACACACAGATCCCGTTATTACGAGCTATTACAGCGCGTGCGCACGCATGGTGATTGGGAAACATGGCTTGAATTCTTTTTGGATGGCGTAATCCATACGTCGGAGCATGCCACCAAAACTGCCAAAAAAATTCTTGAATTATTTGAGAGAGATCATAAAAAGATTAAACAGTCGGGGCAACTTGTGGCATCATCACTGCGGGTACATAGGGTACTGCAGGAGCGTCCAGTGCTTCCGGCATCGTATGCCGCCGATAGTGCAGGCATTTCGTTACCGACAGTGTACAGTGCCGTCAAGCACCTTCAAAAAATAGGCATCGTGAAAGAAGTAACCGGGAAGAAGTGGAATCGCGTCTTCGCGTATGACGAGTATTGTCGGATTTTGAGCGAGACCAGTGATCCTGTTGCATAAAGAGTCTGACTTGTGGGTAAGACCGACTTTCTTGCCCCACCATAGTGAGCTTTGTTGAAATTGATGGGTCCAGGAGGGGGTCTGAAGAATGACAGTTTTGAACTCATAGTTGCTCCGATGGTCAGTTTGATTTCCTGTGTTGAACCATTCAGTGCCCATGCTCTGGCACTGGTTAAGTCCGAGCGAAGAGCATTATTGGTATGCGTTTTAGATATTTGCGCGAGGCTCGTCACTTCTTGCTACCGTAGCACCTCCAGCATTTGCACACCAAGCAGGTAGCTTTTTCTACGGGTGAATGGCTCCCAGTCCCTTGACTGACAAAACCCGCCCCACACAAATACCGGTAGAACCCTAAATATGATTCTGAATCTGAGTCGTAAGCCTGAGGCGAGGTTCACTCACATACATAGTCCCTTTTTAAAAGTGAGATTGGATAGAATGTTGATGCCACGGTAATACTAATCCAGATAGCAGACAAATCAAGCGATTTTGTGCTGGGCAGAACGTGGACCGGAGGGTTTCCAAACAAGAACCAGTGCCCCAATTGCGAGGTAGAGGAGTAACTGTGCACCGTGAACGAAAACAGCATAAGCTGCTGCATCTGGTTGAGCGATGCCGTATACGGCGGTTAACGTTAGGACCGTGATGAAATGGAATGAGCCCGCTCCACCCGGTGTGGGGACCAGTATCCCCAGAACACCAATAAACATGATAGCCAAACCATCCCAGTAGGACAGGCTGCCCGGTGATTGTAGATCAAACATCAGGATTGGGATGTAGGCCATGAGGCCATAGGTTAACCACATCAGAGCAGTTGTCCAGACAAGGCGCCAGCGTTTGGGAGTGCGGAAAATGGTTTTGAGCCCGTCTATAAATGCTGTGATCAACGCTAACAACCTACTGCGTAGCGGAGAAGCTGCATTTGAACGTAGTCCAAAGTAGATCACGATTGCAAAGATCAGGCAGCAGACCCCAATCCAACCCCACGGCAGTTGTGGCAATGATACTAACTCGAACATGGATTGTAGCTGCCCACGAAGTAATAACGCGGTGATAATCAGGCCCAAGCCGAGGATGAGAATATCTGTAATGCGTTCAACAGCAACGGTGCCCAGCAGGGCGGGGAAAGACAGATGGTGCCGGGTCGATAAGTGTGTGCATCTGGCGACTTCCCCAACGCGTGGAAGTGCATAATTCACCATATAACCGATCATAACGGATGCAAACAGTTCCAGTGTGGGAATCCGGGAGCTGGAATCGTTGGGGATGGCTGCCACCAGGACCTGCCATCTATAGGCACGAATCCAATGGCTAAACAGGGTTGCACCGACAACCGGAACGATCCAGACATAATGCGCGGAGCGCATAGCTTCCACGAATGCTGCAAAATCTACGCCGCGCAGCGATAGCCATATCAGGAATACTGCCACGAAAATGGACAGCAGGCGTAGAGCCAATGTGCGTAATCTGATTGGATATCTCACGATCGAAGGTCTATGACTTCTACACCCTCGGGTGGATTGAATTCAAACGTCTCAGGAGGAATAGGTACGCCTACGCGTACATCCGTCAGTTCGATTTCCGTGCGTGTATCGTCCTGATCCAAAGCGACCAGTCGTGTTACAACACGATCGCTTGCCCTCAACCATAGTGTCAGCGAGCGGATTGAAAAATTCTCTTCGGTAGGATGTAATTCGAGCCGGAAATATGGAACTCCTCTGAGGGTCTCACGAGTGTATGCATGAGCACGGTAAAGTTTTTCGTAAGAATGGAATAATGCGCCGGGAGAATATGCCAGACCGTCTTCTTCGACAGTGGTTATAAGTACCTGATTATCCTCCGGGCGATAAATCCACACTTCATCACCGCGCCCGGTGATGATTTCAAATAGTGTTTCGATGCGATACTGATCTCCTAAAAGTTGGACGCTGCCGGTCAATGTCTGTGATCCCTCCCATAGTTCGGAGGTTAGTTTGTGTTCAAAAGATGCCTCCATGGTGCCCTGGTACAGGGAAACGACATCTTCCAATAACGACTCAGGAGATAGTACCTGTGCAGGCGTGTTGGGGGAGAATGAGATGGCATATCCGAAAAGGATCAGGGCCACTCTTGAAGTATATCTGATCATGACCACTCGTACTGTTATTTGGGGGATCGTGTTCAGTGAACAGGGTGATCACGGTCAACGTGATCTTATCTTGGGGAGTGATATACATCATTACGGTTGGGGTATGTCCGATCATGTAGATCTTGATGACGTGCCAATATGGGACATCAAATTTTGGTACTTACGTAGCAGAGTTGAAAGGGACTCAGGACGAATCAGCCCTGGAGGATTTTGACTTCCCGGTTTTTCTCTCGGAAACGTCACTGAACAAGTACTCACGGCATAAATAGCCAATCCAACGACCTGCCCTAGATTTTGGATCATAAGACCTGGCAGGAGCCATTTGTAGTGCTTGAAGTCAAGTAGATGCAGCGCAACATTCGCCAGAATAAGCTCCGAGGTTAAGAAGGCCCACAGACGCCAAAAACAGGCCATATGGACCGAAATGCGGCCAAAAGTCACCAAAAACTCCTATAGAAACACGCTAACCAACCAAGGGTTATATTTTCGGGCAAGCACCAATCATGTTCTTTTTCTGTTATACATTGGTTACATTATTATTAATTCATGTCAGGTTGTATCTTTAGGCCAGAGCATTAAAAAATCACAATCGCTTTAAGCGTCGAAATTTTGGAGAAGAATACTTCAAGGGTCAATCTCGATAGTTTGTGCAACAGTCTCCCTAATTCATTAACCCTCATCCTGAATCTGAGAGCTTACCCACACAGTTAATGGAAGGCCCATCTTTTACAGCCGCAGTCCTACGCCTGCAGTTCGTTTTTTTACCATTACACGCGCCGAATGATGGTTCTTCTTTCTGCATGCAAACCGAGGGGCGGAAGTTTTTTCGTCTCCGCAGCCCTTCCATTAATTCTGGCCTTACTTGCGCCGACGACCCTGGCGCAGGAAGAGCCTACCAAGGACGATCACGCCCGCCGCAAGCTACGCCCCTTACTTGCGCCAACAGCCCTGGCGCAGGAAGAACCGTCGTACAAGGCCGGCGTCGTCGTGGTCCAGTTTACTCCAGGTGTCTCCATTGCCAACAAGGCCGCCCGTGCAGGACTGCAGGACTTTGATCGCAGGGCAGCAGGTTACGGTGTCCACCTGATTGAGCGCGTGTATCCGTTTCTGGATCACGTACTGCCGACGCCAAAGACCCGTCGCAATCTTCTGGCGCTCCGCCGCACGTACTACGTGCGCTATACTGCCGACATCCTACCGAAAGAGGTCTCCGCCGATCTGGCTTCGGCGCCGGGGGTGGTGTATGCCGAGCCGGTGCTGATTAATCGGACGCAGGCGGACCGCGGGCAGCGCGTGGATCCAAACGATCCGGGCTTTGGCGATCAACCGGAGCTTCGTCTGTTGCAGTTGCCGGAGGCGTGGGATGTGGTCAGGGGCGAGGAGGGCGCGCCGCGGGTCGTGATAGCGGTCGTGGACGGGGGCGGCGAATGGCGCCACGAGGATCTTCGCGCCAACGTGTGGACGAATCCGGACGAGGTCGCGGGCAACGGCATTGATGACGACAACAACGGATTCATCGATGACGTGCACGGTGTCAATTTTGCTAACGAAGACGACAGGGACAACGATCCGACGGGGTTGCCAGAGACGCCCTCGAATGCCCGTCACGGCACGGCGAGTGCGGGATCGGCGAGCGCCGTGACCGACAACGGCGTAGGTATAGCCGGTGCGGCCTGGAACGCCGAGATCATGCACATCAATGCCGGTTGCGGGAAAGCAGAACTCTTCTGCTACGCCTACGAAGGCATCCTTTATGCGGCCGCCAACGGGGCGGACATCATCAACGCGAGTTGGGGCAGTCTGGTGGGCACCGATGATCGAGTCACGTTTCTTGACCAGACGCTGGATTTGGCCACGGACATGGGCGCGCTCGTGGTGACATCTGCCGGCAACGTCAATCGCAACAACGACCTTTTTCGGTACTACCCGGCCCGCAATCCGCGTGTGCTGTCGGTGGGTGCCACGGAGAAGGCCTCGCGCCGGCGGGTGGGCTTTTCGAACTACGGGAAGCTGGTGAACGTCTTTGCACCAGGCGTGGACATTCTGACGACCGGCTCCGGCAACGGGTATGTGTTCATCAGCGGCACGTCGTTCTCGTCGCCGCTGACGGCCGGCGTGGCGGCCTTGGTGAAGACGAGGTTTCCCGAGATGACGCCGGACGCGTTGCGTGAGCACATTCGGC
>MPNB01000145.1 GCA_002238805.1 Rhodothermaceae bacterium bin80
GAGCTTGAGGTTCTCAACCTCGCCAATAACTCTCTGGCCGGAGCTTTGCCGGGAGAAATCTCGTTTCTGCGGGAGTTGACTACGTTGCGCATCAACGGCAACGCGGATCTTGGGGGTATCCTCGGGCGCGATCTGACGAAGCTCGCCAAGCTTGAAGTGCTACACTTTGGGAGTACATTGATATGCGCCTCGCCTACCCCAACGTTCCAGACATGGTATGCGGGCATTGGCGATGTGAGCGGTATGCTGTGCAACAATCCGACTGAGCGTACCGGCTGCCTACCTGACGCAATCCGTCCAGACTCTGGAGGGCTCCGTGCGGCTCGTTGAGGCGCGCGACGCTCCCCGCCTGCTGGCTGAACCGGTGCCTGCCCCGGAACGTTGCCTGAGGTTGTTAAGGAAGTGCAGGGTCTTACGCTGGTTAAGGTGACCGACACCGATCAGCGTGAGATCTGGAACACGCTGATGCATCATGAGCATCCGCGTGGAGTGACGACATTTTGCCCCAGGTACGGTATCTGATTGACAATGCACACGGTTTTATGTGGGTGCGGCCGGTTTTTCGGCGGCCGCCCTGCGACTGGCGGCCCGGGAGCAGTGGATGGCCTGATCGGACGCGCAGCGACAGGCCCATCTGCACCGTGTGGTGTGCCTGAGCCAATTCCTGATGCGGGAGCGGTGCCAGCATCTGGCCAGTTCCGTGCTCAGGCGGCTGGCTGAGGACTATCAGCAGCATTACGGCTACCGGGTGTGGATCGTTGAACGTATGTGGATCCCGAATGGCCGGGTTCCTGCTTCAAGGCCACCAATTTTCAGTACATTGGACAAACCGCTGGCGGCCTCCGCCATGACACTCTGGAGCCGCCGAAGGCGTTGTATGTATACGAACTTAATCGCAGGTGGCGTCAGCAACTGGGGGTGCCTGCGGTGGAATTACGTCCGGTCAGACAACCTGGTGACATGTTGGATAGCGAACAGTGGGCCAATGCCGAGTTTGGAGATGCGCCACTGGGCAACACGCTGCGCTCGGCGCGGCTGGTCAGGAATGCGTCCCTGTTCGCCGATACCATCGGCTCGGCATCAGGTAGGAAAAGGGTACTTTTTGGGCTATAAAGACCAGATTCCCGGCTAAACTCTCACAGGAAAGACCCGCCTTGGAAATGCAGGGTAATGGGCCAGCAGAAAGCATTAACAGTCGAATCAAAACGATCAAAGTCCGTTGCCGCGGATTTCGAAATAACAAACGGTTAGCAAATGCAATTTACTTCTATCTCGGTGGACTAGATCTATATCCAGATGCTGTCTCAAAAACAAGGGTTTCACTAAATTAGTAGAAGCCCCATTCGAAGAAAGCGGTGAACACAGACCAATCATTCACGTAATCCAAGAAAATTGGACCAATTTATACCCCAAATTGGCCGGATCACTGGTCGCAACAAAATGGATTTTGCAAGAGGGCCATTAGTCTACAATTTTGGTATAAATGTTGTGGAGTAGCGCTTACCTCCGCTGACGGACCGAATCCATGAGTCCCTGGATTGTCATGATGCTAAGGTCGTCGGCCTGTTGCAATGCAACGGGCAGATTGCCGTCCCAGTCGCGCAGTATGCCACGGACTTTCCCGGTACGCGCATCCCGGAAAACAGACAATGTCCGCTGCTCGTCCGCGCCGATGGCCACGCTTCCTTCAGGTCCGGTGAGGACGATACGATCCAGTGACTCCTCCCAGTCCTGCTCAACCGGGATTGCGAAGAAGAAGTACTTATCGCCGAACTTGTCTTGTCCCGGCGTGAAGGAGAGCGAAAACAGGATCACATCTCCTCCGAGTCCCTCAAGGCGGTACGGCCCGTCGGCTTCGGGTAGACGTGCCGAGGCGGTCGCCGAGAACGGGGGCTCAATTCGAAGTTCACCGCCCTGCACGCCCCCCCATAGCACCAACATGTCGGATTCGTGGGCGGCATCGGCTAGTGGCGGCCCTCTTTTGCCCTCAACCTGCTCACGATAGTCAATTACCTTCTCGAAGAAGTAGTCGCTGAGCCATCCCTGCTCATAACAATAGCCCATGATATCTTTGTGATATGCGGGCGAGATCAGAGTGCTATCGCGAAAGTCGAAACCCGAGATACCGACGCTACCATCCGGGTAAGGAAAGTCCGGGTCTGTACCCAGTGCCCCTCCGCACGGCGCGTGCTCCAGGTTGAGGTTGTGCCCGACCTCGTGTGCAAGCTCCGTGTCCCACGCCTTGCCCATACTCGTCCACCCACCGAGTCGCGCACGCCCCCGTACATAACCATTGACACTCGCGGCTGCCCCGTAATAATAACCCGTTGCGTTGTCCAACATCCGCAAGGCTTCTAATTCTAGCACAAGGCCCCACTGTCCATCATCGGAGACCAGGTCAAGTGAGGTGGCGTATGCCTCCCGGCTCCTGGCGTGAAATTTATTGAACGGAAAGGCATATCTGAACAATCCGACTTCGGGACTGTCGTCGCCGATATTGTCGGTCCACGCGAAGATTGACGTGTCCGGCTGGTTTGCCTCCAGTACGGGAACAACGGTGACCTCCATGTCGGGAATGGAGATGACCTTGAGTGACGCTTCGCCTGTGGCGGGGAATCGGTCCTGGCTGCCGACCGCGCGCGGAATCACGCCATCGGGGTCGGCCTCAACGACCAGCGTCGCCCCCGGGGTGATGAAATCCCCTCGAATCACAGCGTTAAACGAGTTGGCTAGGTCGCTCTCATCGACCTCCACTGCGAGCCGGTCCTCAGCCCGTGTCATCTCCACTTGATGTGTTCGGCCTCCCCCGCGTACCGTGGCGACCACCTTATGCTCAAAGAAGGCGGGATCACGATCCCCGGTGACGAAGACACGGAGCAGAGCGTCGCGCCCCTCAACGAGCCGCACGGAACTCTCTGGAGTCTGGACAGACTGCGTCAGGTAGGCAGCCGGTACGCTCAGCCGGATCTCAGTCGGATTGTTACACAGCATACCGCTCACATCGCCGATGCCCACATACCATGTCTGGAACGTTGGGGCAGGCGAGGCGCATATCAATGTACCCCCAAAGTGCAGCACTTCAAGCTTGGCGAGCTTCGTCAGGTCGCGCCCGAGGATACCCCCAAGATCCGCGTTGCCGTTGATGCGCAACGTAGTCAACTCCCGCAGAAACGAGATTTCTCCCGGCAAAGCTCCGGCCAGAGAGTTATTGGCGAGGTTGAGAACCTCAAGCTCTGTGAAGTTGACGATCTCTCCCGGTATTGAATCCTTAAGGGCGTTGTTCGGCAACGAGAGTTCCGTGACCCGCCCGTTTCCGACGGTTACGCCAAACCAATCCCCGAGTGGACCGTTATCTCCCCATCCTGCTGCGTTCGTCCATGAAGTACCATTCATCTTGTCATACAGCTCAATCAAAGCGAGCCGCTCAATCTGACTCGGCGCACAGTAATCAACCTCCCGGTTTGGAATGTTCCTCCACCACTGCAAGAATACTACATCTTGCTGCCTGCAGACCCCCGTATCCTCGACGGACAGGGCTTCTAAACCGAGCCCGATGAAGCTGCGTGGCAGGAGCCCTTTCAGATCAGGGTTATCGTCCAAAAATAGTTTCGATAGCTGCGTGAGATTGCCGAGTTCGGGCGGGATTGAACCCGACAGAGAATTGGCGTCCAAAATCAGCTCTGTCAACTGCATGAGGTTGCCGAGTTCGGGCGGGATTGGACCCGACAATCTGTTTTCGAACATCCACAAGTATCCCAATTGCGTAAGGTTACTAAGTTCGGGCGGGATCGGACCGGAGAGTTCATTCCTGTCAAGGTGGAGGTATATCAGCTGAGTAAGATTACCGAGTTCAGGCGGGATCGAACCCGACAGAGAATTGGTGCCCAAAATCAGCTCTGTCAACTGCATGAGGTTGCCGAGTTCGGGCGGGATTGGACCCGACAATCTGTTTTCGAACAGCCACAATAATTCCAATTGCGTAAGGTTACTAAGTTCGGGCGGGATCGGACCGGAGAGTTCATTCCTGTCAAGGAGGAGGTCTGTCAGCTGAGTGAGATTACCGAGTTCAGGCGGGATCGAACCCGACAGAGAATTGATGCCAAAACTCAGCTTTTTCAACTGCGTGAGGTTGCCGAGTTCGGGCGGGATTGGACCCGACAATCTGTTTTCGAACAGCCACAATAATTCCAATTGCGTAAGGTTACTAAGTTCGGGCGGGATCGGACCGGAGAGTTCATTGCCTGCGAGAATGAGCTCTTTCAACTGCGTGAGATTGCCGAGTTCGGGCGGGATCGAACCGGAGAGTTCATTGTGGCTGAGACTGATCTCTTTCAGCTGCGTGAGGTTGCCGAGTTCGGGCGGGATTGGACCCGTCAGACGGTTGTTGTATAGAGCCAACTCCTCAAGGTTGCGCAGTCTTCCCAACAGCGACGGAAGAGTGCCCCTGAGATTGTTATAGGCGAGCCACAGCTTCGTCACATGCCCCCCGGCGTCCGTTGTTACCCCATACCATTGGTCAAGCGGTGCATCGGTTAACCACCCCTCTTTCCACGACCAATCCTCTCCCTTGGTAGCTTTGAACAGCAGCTCAAGAATGTAGCGGTCAGAAGCAGACGAATTGTTAGGGTCCTCTACCAGGATGATTGCGGTCCCGGAGACGGTAGCCAATGTGGCCGTGATCATCGTTAGGCCATAATTGACCGAGGTAACATTGCCGACCGAATCCACCACAGCGACAGAAGGATCAACGCTTGACCATTCCAGGTCCACGCCTGTTACGGGGGTTCCATCCTGGTCCCGGACCACCGCTGTGAGCTGAACGGTCTCGCCAAGCGATCCCACCGCCACGATATCTGGACTGACGGTTACTCCTCCACTCCCACCATAGCCCCCTCCACTCGCAATCAGAATCAGCCGATCCGCATCATCTTCAAAATCCGCATCCTCCCCTGCCGTCACCGTCACTTTCTGGGGCACGCTCCAGTTTGTTGGTGTAAACATCAACACGGTCTTATCCAGGCCGATGAGGTCCGTCACATTTTGTCTCACAATAGTTACGGTCACATCCCCCGTCGGTGCCGACGACAGCACTACCATGAAATCCGCAGCCCCCCCTTTCTCAACCGTCACATCCGCCGGAGTGATCACCAATCTCTGCGCAAGAAGGGTCAGGGGGGACAGACAGAAAATCATCAACATTAGCATCAATGTGATACCCCTCATCCTAACCTTGCTGTTGCACTGAAATTGCCATACCTGATTCGGATACCGAACCGATTTGACGGAAGTTGCCCCCTGTGCTGAGCTAATAGGCGTAGGTTTCCCTGATTGGCATTCACGGATCCTTGCCAGCGGCGTATGGCTGCAACTTGGGTTGCATGATTTAGAAAAAAGATTCTTTGACATCTTGCCTGGGATCATCGCACTATGGTCATAGTTCCTGGAATGGTCTGGAAGGTTCTCTGGGCGGTTTTCAGTCGAATCGAATACATATAGATCCCGTTTGCCAAGTGGTGGGATTGCACTTTGATTTCGTGTCTCCCTTGGAGGAAAAGTTGATCTTCCATGACCGTGTGCACCAATTGTCCCAAAACGTTATAAATCTCCAGCGTGCGGAAGTCAGGAGGATCTGGGTCGCTACCGGGGTGGAACCAGATATAGGTTTCCCCCCTTCCGACAATGTTGTTTTCTGTCCATCCTCGCCATGTAATTCGACTGCGCTAGGCCATGCTCTCCTGACAGTCAGACTAAGAAGAAGAAGGAGCAATACGGTTCTACAGAGCATGATATATTCGATTCCCTCTGTGAACGTTGTGGGTTGGGGCCCTAAAAAGGGCGCGATGTGGACCACAAACGTTTTGAGGCTTGGTTCTTTTCCAGACGGTACAGTACTTGGTACGGATCTGGCACATGCAGGAATGGTCGACATTAGTTTTTTCGGATTCATTCTGTGTGGTTTGGTATTCCGGTTTGGGTTGGGTGCTGGCTAGGGTCTTTGGAGAGCGCATATGCGAAGGCGACGGTCCATTTTTTGAGGGTACCGTAGCGTCTTCGGAGGGCAGCCTGTAGGAAGACATTGAGGGGCCAGAGGATGAGGCGAACGACGAGGGCGAGCATGGTGGATACGACGGCAATGC
>MPNB01000146.1 GCA_002238805.1 Rhodothermaceae bacterium bin80
TGCTGCCGCGTGCCTTGACATTGAACAACGATCCCTGAACCCCATCCCGCAAGATTGGCAGTGGGAAACTTTGCTACGGGGACTGGAACGACACGACCGAACCAAACATCAGTACACCGGTAGACTCTCACAACTCCCCCTAAACCCCCACTAAATATGGGGCATCCCCGGTCAGGCTATCCCGAAAAACTGAGTTGAGATGAATATTGTGGGAATGCACGTACAAGCCCCACAACTTCACATCAAAACGCAATCCGATGCTACACAATAGTGTAGTGCTATTGGGGGATTACGTTTTTCATAAGTCCATGAAAATATTCAACTTAGTGCCCTGTAAAATTCACAAAATGACAGAGTTGGATGTATACTCGCGGCATCTACGAGACCACACGCGAGGCGCTGTGGTAGATCCATACTTGGGAAACCCGTCAGTGTTTACTCTGCACATTAACGCCTGTGGAGTAGACTAGAACACGATGTCCTTGAGGCCGTGGTGGAAATCACGACCTACTGCTGTTCCTCTGAAGTACAGGCCCTTGGCGTGATACACCGAAGGTGATGCTACTTCAGAAGCGTCATTGCCTGCGTGTAAATGAGCTTGCCTTCTGACTCCATCCGATAGAAATACACGCCGCTGGCATACGCGTTGGCATCCCAATCCACTTGGTGGACTCCAGGAGAATAGACTTGGTCGGTTAATACAGACACCTTCCGCCCGACTGCATCGAAGACAATTAGCCGTACCTGTACTTCATTGGGCACTTTGAATTGAATGGCCGTAGATGCATTAAAGGGGTTCGGGTAGTTCTGTGAAAGGCTAAATTCGGACGGTAATTCATCCGGCTCGTCGGTTATCCCGGTGGCGATCTCTCCTATTGGAACCGTCCAAACACCGCGGCCATGCGTACCCAGGACAACCTCATCATCCCGGATCTTGATCCGCCAAACAGACACGGCCGGCAGACCATTGTCTGCATAATTCCATTCCACACCATAGTTCCGGGACTCAAAAAGGCCAATCTCAGTGCCTACCCAAAGGACATTGGTTGCGTGTGGCATGACAACCAGGTCGAACACGGCTACATCTGGAAACCCATTCGTGCTTACGTCCGATGTGGCAAAACCGGAGAGGTCCGTCCAAGTCTGCCCATAGTCTTTGGTTTCCAGAATCTTGGGATGATTGTAGCGCGAAAACAGCGCATAAGCAGTACCTTTTTCAACGGGATGCGTCGCAAGCCCCGATACATAGGTCTCCGGTGGCCTGCTCATAACAGGAAAGGCCGTAGCTTCGAATGATTCGCCCCTGTCTTGGGAGACTTGCAACTTGTTGAAGAGTTTTGTCTCACTTGGACTAGAAATCAAGCCACACCCTGCCCATACTACATTCGGATCAGCAATTGAGACTCTCACTTTGCACCCAGCCCATCTTTCCCAAGCTTCTGTAATGAGCGTCAAATCCCAATTCTCCCCAAAGTCTCTGGAATACCAAACACCCCTAGCCTCGACTGTATATACATCATCGGGAGCCTTATCGGAACTCGCTATCTGGGTCATAAACTGCCCGTGCTCTTCTTCATTCTCCACAGAGAACGAACCTTCCCAAGTTGCACCGCCGTCGGTTGTTCTCCCTATTGCGAATTGTTCCGACGCCATAATCTTATCGGGGTCAGTAGCATGCCATACTGTCTCAAATCCGTCGCCAACGCCCTCTTCTGTCCATTCCACTCTGTTACTCGGATTATTGGAGGATTTCCACGTTCCGTTATCCTGGGCGCCAGCAATGTACACGGAAGCCCCAGGCTTTTTGGCTACCCCGTAGACCTGCATAGTATTGTATCCCGAACCTGCACGATCCAGCTCTATGAAACTCTGGCCGTTGTTTGTAGACAACGCAACACCACCGTCATTGGCATTCAGAATCCAGAATTCATTCCGACCTTCATTGATTGGGATGGGCACAATGGCGTGGTGATCCACATGTGTGGTGCGGTCAACATCAATTTGCCTGAGTTGGTCGTCTAGGTCTCGGCGAGGGTTCTCAGCAAGCTCGAATGAGGCTGATATTGTTTGGTTTGGTAGGTTAGCCGGATCCCATGTAACAGTAGAGTCATCAACGAGGACCGGGTGCAACATGTATAGCATACCACTCACCAAGCCACCATCTCTGGAAATATTGTTGTGAGGTACCATAGCGTTGTAATCGTACTTGTGAATGAATATGTACTCCATACTCGTATCGTCACGCGGAGTTAGATAATGAGTGTCATAACGGATCAGATTGAACTCACCATCATCAGCCTGGTCGCGGAAGGAAACCATTAGTTGGCGATTGTTCTTGGTGTCCCAAACCTGAAAAGGCACTTCCACATAGTCAGCGTACATATATTTGGAGAAGGAAATAGCTATACCCCCATTTTGATATGGGCCAGCTGTTTTTTCCACCCAGAAGCGATGAGCCAACTGAGTGCCCTGCCCCCAACGAATTTCAATGTCGGTATAGTCTGTCAGCGACACGTCCACAGCATCTGGATGTTGGACAACCACTCTCTCCTCAATCCTGTGATACACACCTTGATCGACAACAGGTTTGAACTCAAGCCACTTATCAGAGCCACCATAATCGAAATCACTAACCAGAATCAAGGCGTTTCCACCTATAATTGTGTTTTGCCAAAGTTCTATCCCGCCAACAAATACGGTGTCCGGCTTAAATGGATGCACTGCCAGCGTATTGTTGAACCAACCTTGGCCCCCAAACCAGTTTATACCAGAATGGCTAAGGGTACGCACCCAATTCATGCCGCCATCCTCACTCCGGTAAAGGTCAGACAGGAGCCTGAAATCTCCTTCGGTGATCCACGCATGAACGGCAGCGTATGCGATATCGGGATCGGAGGGCGAGTATACCAGTTCGATGCGATAAAATTCAGAAGCCCAGTCTACTGATGCGAACGTCCATGTCACGCCAGCATCATTAGAATAGAGTATGCCACGCTTACCAACACTTGCTATTTGTCTGTCAAAGTTGCTTGGTTGCGCACGCAAGTCGTGGACCGGTTCGTCTTCCGATGGACTCCTGTATGATGCAGTCCAAGTTACACCGCCATCGACCGTCTGGAAAATACCCTCGCTGGTGGCGGCCGATACCACGTTCGAGTTTGTGGGATCTACGGCCAACTGGTTTACAAATCGAAAATTTGCGTTGCCAGCGGTAGCAGACAAGTGGTTCCAGGTTGTGCCTCTGTCCACGGATTTGAAGATGCCGTCACCAGCTACTGAACTGGGCATGCCAACGCCTTCGCCTGTACCCATGTAGATGACATTGGGATCACTCTCAGCCATCGCCAGGCTACCGACTGCCAAGTTCGGTAGATTATCCGTTACAGGCTGCCATGTGGATCCACGATCTGTTGTCTTCCATAGACCGCCAGATACTGAGCCAGCCCACCATGTGTTTTGTGGATCGTTGGGATCAACCAGTAGAGCACGGGTCCGCCCGCCGACATTTCCTGGACCTCGCTCGACCCAGTTGAGTTTGGCACTGGGTGTCTTCGCGGCCGTCAATATCTTTTTGAACTCCTTAAGGCGATAGCCCATCGGGTAATCGTTCGTCCCGTCTGCGGATGCCCTGATGTCATGGTGGTACTGAAAGAACTCGTCTGGATGGCCTTGTGTGCTTGCCACCAGCTTGGACTCCTCTGACTGCACCGTCAACGGGTTCAACTGAGAAGGTCGTACTGGAGCGTCGGACCAAAGCGCAATGGCGAGCAACAGAAGGATAATGCCTGCGAGTACAGTAGCAACGGGTTTGAGTGTTTTCATGACTCTGAAACTGTGTGGGATACCCCGACTAAGGGAACAAGTCTGTTGAAAAAAAGCGTCGAAACTCTGGCGAAGAATACTTCAAGGGTCAACCTTGGTAGCTAGTGCAACAGTCTCAACTACTAAACCCCCCGTAAATTTAGCAATGATTCAAGTATTTTTTTCATCAATTATGTTATTTTTATGTTAAATATCGGACAATATTGGTTGTATTATTATTAATTGAGGCTGTTGCACAAAGCTACCGAAATTTGTTAGATTTGAGTTGTTTCAGTTTGTAGCTTGGTTGTATGCCTAGTCATTTCAAATCCCGTACCAAGGTGGGCAATTTCATCTGAATACACAGGTGGTTCACACAACAAGCCGATCTTAACGATCCGCTTGGCTTCCTTCATGTCCTCATACAACATGGCATCGGGGACATCAAATAAATACCCCATGTAACGAAATACATCCATGACGCCTTCTTGCTCTTCCCTGGTGAATTTCACACCAAGCCGCTTGGAACAATGCAATAGGTACATAGAAAACACCGCAGTGGCGTACCCTAGATGAGCCGCACTCACGGGGCAATCCCAGGCTTCTTTACCCCATTCATCGGAGCGATGAAGCATATAGCGAACCTTAGCGTGGATGAAGCGGATGCGCATGGTCATTTTCCATCCATCGTTTGGCCATAACATGCCATCAGGATAAAAAATCTCAGGTATATGTCGGGCGTTATAGCCTATTTATACCTGTTGATCAAATATAACACCTGACATAACTAATTTTATCTGAAAATCACCATTTTTTGCGTCCTTCTTAATATGGATGCGTTTGCGAGCAATTCCTCTGATGCGTGAGTGATCACACCGGGGTACGAGTTCCGCTATTATAGCGTTGATATCTGGGGAATCAGTCTCTATGGTCTTTCAGATTGACCCATCCCCCTGCACGACCGGCTCAATTGCGTGCCTGTCCCAAGTTCTGTTTCCATATCAGTTACGAGATTCCAGACGTTAGGAGGACGCGGGGGGAGCCCGGTCCCGGTGTTTCAGATCCAGCGACACACACATAGCGCCCACTTCCAGGCGCCGATAGCCCCTCCACATGACCTCCACCCCCGGCGGAGGGCGTTTCTTGCCCGGTTGGTACCCCCCCAGAAGTGCAACCAACAGAACTGCCGATGCCATATGGTCTGGCTCCGGCAAATCATGTTCCGTCGCCAGATTACGAAGAACGCGCAGTTGGGTTTTGGTAAACATCACCTCCACCGATGCATTGGGAACCTCACGTCCCAGAAGCGTCAGTAACATCAACCGCCAGGCAATCACCATGTAGATTGTCACCGCACGGTGGAGTGCACGGGCTGACTGCATCCGTAATTCCTCCACTTTGCATCCACTTTTCAGGACTCGGAAGGTATCTTCAATCCGCCATCGCAGCAGATAATACTCGACGACCTGTTTCGCTTCCTCCAAGGTGTTCACGGGAAGGCTCGTCAACAGCGTCCATTCCAGTGCACCGGAGGAGCGATCGGTTTCCCGGATCTGAACGGCAGTCATCCGACCACAGGGCAACGCGACTGCACAAAAACGGACCTCCATAGCTGCATCTCGGCCTTCACGGCCCTCATGCGGAACCCGGCCCGATTTGACCCGACGACTCAATCGCTGAATCGGAACCTCGACCTCTCCGGAAGACTCGAGGCCTTGAAGCAGTCCAAAAAGCTTTTTCCCATTCGGGAGTACCCGGTCGTGCTTTGCACGAACCAGTACATCCACGCGCTGACTGCGCAGACATCGTTCCATCAGGGCGGTGCTGTCCCCCTCCCGATCCATGACCACCACCATTTGCGTGGAACGCCGAACCGCTTTCGCACAGGCCACGACATCGTCGACCGCATCCGCCCACCGTTGCCGGTCTGGAAACGCGCTGGACGGATCGGAGGGGCGATAGCCGCAGCGCAGTACGCCCAGAGGAAGTCCCTGATCGTTTACCGCCAAAGTGGCGTGCAGTCGCACGCCCTGCGCTTCCGAGCTCGTCTGATTCCGTCCCACC
>MPNB01000010.1 GCA_002238805.1 Rhodothermaceae bacterium bin80
CTTGTCCTTCCCGAGGCCACCGGCGGTGCGACGCCGTACACCTATGTGCTGGAGCCCGCACTGCCCGCAGGATTGAGCTTTGACGCCTCCTTGCGGACCATTGGCGGCACACCGACCGCGGTCACGCCCGCCGCAAGCTATATGTATTCGGTTGCTGACAACTCCGGGAACGCCGCCAGTCTGACGTTCACGGTTGAAGTCGTTCCGGCCGTTTCGTTCGGGGGCATGATCGCCGATCTGTCCTTTGCTCGCGCACAGCCCATCGATCCACTCGTCCTTCCCGAAGCCCCAGGAGGTGCTGCTCCAGTAACGTATACCTTGATCCCCGCGCTTCCGGCAGGACTGGTTTTTGACGCTACTGCCCGCATCTTGACCGGAACGCCGACCATGGTCACAGATGCTCCAAAGCCGTACAAGTACAGCGCCACCGGGGCAAACGGCTCCCGCGACAGTTTGCTGTTTACCGTGGAGGTATTCTCTCCGGTGGCCGTCGAGCATGAATCGCTGCCAGAGTCCTTTGCCGTGCACGGCAACTATCCCAATCCGTTCCGGGAGTCCACGCGCCTTGTGTTTGATCTTCCCTGGCCTGCCAGCGTGACGGTCGAGGTCATGGACATAACGGGTCGGCGCGTGTTTACCATGCCGGCAGCCGGGAAAGCCGCAGGATGGAAGCACATGATCCCGCTGAGCGGCCGTGCGATGCCCTCCGGCTTGTACCTGTACCGCCTGACGGCTACTTCGCCGGAGGGAAGCTCCGTTCATACAGGCAGCTTCGTGCGCATACGGTGACAACACAACAGAAACCCGTAAGTCCGGCTGCGGCTTCAGCTGGTCAGCAATGGCACAGGGTGCGGGCCGCAACAGACTCGGAAATTTCCTTCAACCGCACCGCTCCACAGATCCGTTAGATGATCTGACCGCTCTTGAATGAGAAGTAATTGCAAGTCATATCTCCGATACCCCGTAAATGCAACATACTGCCTCGTTTGGAAAAAGAAATCAAGACATACCTGCCCTACCCTGAAAAATCGGCTTGATTTTCAGGTTGCATGGGTCCCCATTTTTAGCGTAAGTCGATTGTGCCGTGCCTGTTGTCGGAAGTCCCCTGTATCTTTCATGAGACACTAAACAGGGTAGTTTGTTGGTGTAGCCAATGAAGTGGGAGACTAGCCAGCCATCGCTTCGAATTGTTGAGGTTGAGTTGGATTCGTTCCATATGGTTGCGACCGCAACGACATGGAACGTAGTTTTGCATCACATCACCGCGGGTCAACTCCTTGGGAGTAACCAACTGCCCTCTGCGTCTCGAACGCCTCGTTTCAAAAACAGGCTCTTCCCCTGTTTAGTGAAAAGATGAAGGGCCAGTACTTCTATATTTGATTGAGCTAAAATTAGTCATTCCACATAAATCGCGGTAGAACCAACAAAACTGCAACTACTTTCAACTTCCCACCGTCAATACATTGAGTATTTCTGAAATTCGCCGACACAAACTTGAAAATCGAAAAATTTCGTAGATGCTAGAAAAAATGAAAATATATCCCAAATTCCCCTTGAATCATAGAATTTGGCCGTTACAGGAACGACGAAATTAGATTTTCGCAGTAGAAACCATGGTTACGCTACAACTACGATGCTACCCACTCCGTTCTACCCGAGGCAATTGCCACTATGCAAAAGCATGGACTGGACACGCTGGGCCGGGCACTATGCTCCCCGGTCATATCAGCTTCAACACGAAAATGAATATTATTCGATCCGAACTGCTGCGGGTCTGATTGATATTTCCCCGCTCTTCAAGGTTCGTATAACGGGTCCAGATAGCCTAGCGCTACTGAACCGCATCTTCGTACGCGACCTCTCCCGGCTAAAAGAAGGGCGGGTTGCTTACGTAGTCTGGTGTGATGCAGAGGGCTTTGTACTCGGTGATGGAACAGTTTTAAGAGAGGGGCCAGATACATACTTTTTTACAAGTGAGGACCCTACCGCTGCCTGGTTGAACAGACATGCCAGCGGTCTGAATGTTGTGATCACAGATGAAACGGAGACATTGGCAGGTCTAGCGCTGCAAGGCCCGTCTTCTGCCAAAATATTGATTCATGCGGGTGCAGAATCAATCCGTGAGCTTAAGTACTTTGGAGCCACATATACCTCTGTAAACGGCATTGAACTCTGGATATCACGGAGCGGCTACACTGGGGATTTGGGCTACGAAATGTGGCCTCCCGCCGATCGTGCGCTTGATATTTGGGATACTTTAATGGAAGCAGGATCCGGATTTGCACTGAGAGCTACTGGCCTCAAAGCCTTGGATGTGTGTCGCATTGAGGCCGGGCTGTTAAATAAAGGAGTTGATTTTCATAATGCTTCGCGGGTACTCATCCGGGAGCAAAAATCCATGCCCTATGACTTGGGATTGGGCTGGATGGTACATTTAGATCGTGAACCCTTTGTTGGTCAGTCTGCACTACGAAAATTACAGCAACCAGAATGGAACATGGTTGGGCTTGAAATTGACTGGTCTCAAACAAGAGATCTATATGAATCCAGAGGACTCCCCCCTATGCTGCCTGCAGAGGCGTGGTCGCTATCTGCTCCACTCTACCGCGATCATGCACGTCAATGTCAGGTCGGCTATGCAACCAGTGGGACATGGTCGCCAGTACTCAAAAAATACATTGCCCTGGCCACGATTAAGAAGACGTACTCGTCAGAAACCGTGCAGATTGAGCTAACCGTGGAACATTCACGTCACAGCGTGGATGCTCGTATCGTTTCGCCGCGCTTCTATGATCCTCCACATAAACGGGCACCTGTGGAATGAGCGTGCAATGGGACGTGGTTGTGATAGGGGGCGGACACAACGGTCTGGTCTGTGCTGCCTATCTCGCACGTGCCGGACGTAAGGTGCTGGTGCTTGAACGGCGCAGCGTGCTGGGCGGTGCAGCAGTATCTGAAGAGGTGTTCCCTGGATTCACCTTCTCAGTGGCTTCTTATGTCATAAGTCTGTTCCGTCCACGGATCATTCGGGAGTTAGAGTTGGCCAAACACGGTTACCATGTGATTCCCATGGATTGTGCCTTCCAGCCTTTGCATGATGATCACGGGCTCGCACGTTGGGGGGATCCCAACCGCACCCGCTTGGAAATCAGCCGCTACAGTCACCATGATGCGGAAAACTACCCCAAGTTCAAGCACACCATGACACGGTTGGGACGCATTGCTGCCCAGGTTATCGACCGGCCAGCACCAACCGGATTCCGCCCGCAGGATCTGCACACGCTCATTGACCTTTTTCGCACTGTTCGAGGCGTGGAGAAACATGAATTGCAGCAACTCATTAGGCTGCTCACATTAAGCGCTGTGGACTTCCTGGATCCATGGTTTGAGTCAGAAATACTAAAAGCGCCTCTTGCTGCAAGCGGAATTATAGGCACCTTTCAAGGAGTTCGATCACCAGGGACAGCCTACGTTCTGCTGCATCACTACATGGGCGAAATCGATGGTGCATTCAGATCTTGGGGCTTTGCCCGTGGAGGAACAGGTAGCGTCAGTACCGCCTGCGCAAGAGCTGCCGAAGCGCATGGAGCCGTAATTCGTACCAATTGCGAAGTCGACAAAGTACTGGTGTCAAACAACCGTGCAACTGGGATTGTCCTTACCAACGGCGATAGCGTCACCGCACGCAGAATAGTATCCAATCTCGATCCACGACGAACACTGATGGAGCTCGTAGGTGAGCCACATCTGCCGGAAACAGTAGTAGACTCGCTGGGCCGCTTTAAATACCGGGGAAGCAGCGGCAAAGTCAACTTGGCCCTTGATGGTCTCCCTGATTTCGCCTGCCGGCCAGGCGTCGGAGATCACTTGTACGGCGATATTGCAATCGCTCCCGACGTTGATTATCTAGAACGTGCGTTTGACGAGGCCAAATACGGTTCCTTTTCATCGCGTCCATTCATTAACGCCGTAATCCCGTCACTTACAGATCCTACTGTTGCACCGCCGGGGAAACACGTAATGTCGTGTTTTGTCCAGTATGCGCCATATGAGCTCGCAGAAGGTCCTGAGGCCTGGGAATCTCAACGAGAAGCATTCGGAAACACCGTCCTGGATACACTTGAAGAATTTGCTCCTGGATTACGGAATCACATAGAGCACATGCAGGTACTGACCCCACTGGACCTGGAACGTGACTTTGGCCTGACAGAAGGCAACATCTTCCATGGAGAACTCAGCCTGAACCAATTACTCTTTCAAAGACCAGCCTGGGGACTGGCAGGGTATCGAACGCCGATACGAAATCTATGGATGTGTGGATCAGGAACCCACCCTGGCGGCGGGGTTATGGGCGCCAGCGGCGAGCTCGCGGCAAAAGCACTCCTGCGTAAGAAAATCTGATGAAGAGCCCGGATGTTATCATAATTGGAGCAGGAACCAACGGCCTGGCTGCTGCCACTGTTCTTGCTAAAGCCGGAATGGATACGCTTGTGCTTGAAAAACGGGCCCATGCCGGAGGCTTATCAGCATACCATACGTTCGCACCCGGACACCATATTCCCGGTTTCCGCCCTTATCCCGGAAAAATTGGAAACACCCTCAGCAAAGCTCTGGGGATTACATTGTCTGAACCCCAGACAACAACGACCTACGGGCTCCGGGAAAAAGAGACCTACCCGATCAGACCGGTGCCCGATCTGGCACACGCTGGTAAAGTGTTAAAAAAGATTCTCGGCATTCCCCTGGAGCAATCTTCACTGCGACGAAAAAGCACCTGGGTAACGCCTAACCTCAAAACACAGGCGAAAAACCTAGCACAATGGATCCCGCTTAGCAGCATAGATCTACTGAACGAACTCAATCTTGCTGGAGACCAGTGCAATGCCTTGGCCGTCCCCCCAGCCGCCCGTACATTTGGGGCCCCAAAATCACCTTTTGGCGCTCTTCAGCTACTGCTTCACGAGACAGAACAGACTACAGATGGCCATGCTCCACTGGTCCGGGAACTGGAGATTGCTGCAATTTCGAACGGTGCTACCCTTCGAACGAATGCAAGGGTTGAGCAGATCTTTTGTGACACGAACGGCTTGCATGTTATGATCAGAGGTGGTGAACCCATTTATGCCAGATTCATATTGGCCACATGCTCACCCGGCATGCTGAAAGATCACCTGCTGAACCCTGTCCTGGTTCATCACTGGCCACCTGTACGATCCAGGGGCACCTGCGCTGTGCTGGCACTCGCACTGGATGGATTGCCTGACTGGCTTAAGTCAGGTAGAGTACGTATAGCCCCCGACCTGATCATGCAGGAACGTGCCTTTGATCATGTAAGGTATGGACAGATTCCTCCCCGACAATCCCTCGAAATTGTCGTGCCTAAGGGACAGCATACTGTGGTCATCTATGCACTGCAAACTCCATTTAATGTCAGCGGTGGCTGGACGGAGAGCAGTCGGGAATTGCTGATGAGCCGGATTCTGGCGCAACTCCCCGACCTGGATAACAATATTCTTGCCCGGCAACTCTGGGTTCCAGCCGACATAGCAACCGAGTTTGGTGTGCCTGGCGGGCATACTCTGCACTTTGAACGAGATCTGGATCAATTGCTATTCCCCGCCCCCGACCGCCTGCAACCCCGATTGTACTGGTCCGGTCATTTTGCGAACCGGGAGCTTGGGCAGGCAGGTGTAGCCGGATTGCTCGCAGCTCGCAAAATCCTCCGTAAAAGAAACCACAGGTACTAAGCTCTCGTAAAGAGAACTAGTAGTCAGATTCTAGGCAATGGAACGCATACTAGTATATATCTTGGGCATAGCTCTTCTCGGCTGTCAGCACAATGCACAGTCACAGGAACAACTGGCGCCGACTGAACCTTCGGTTTCAGCCAACGAGTCAATCACGCAAAGCCGCCAAACGGCGATCACACGTGCAGTTCAAGCGGCCACACCCGCAATTGTGAGTGTCAATGTGATTGAGATCCAACGGCTACTTTACCGAGATCCGTTTGAAAGCTTGTTCAACGACCCATTCTTTCGACAATTCTTTTCCGAGAGACAGTCAAGAGTTATCGAACATCATGTCGAAAACCTGGGAAGTGGTTTTGTTATATCACCTGACGGCTACATCGTAACGAACCACCACGTAGCCGGTGATGCTGTTAAGATCACTGTATCACTTGCCAATGGTCAAACTCTAGATGCTGATCTCATCGGAGCCGACAAGGCCACAGATCTCGCATTGCTTAAGGTTTCTCCCGAGGAGCCCCTTGAATACCTGCGCTTTTCCAGTGAACCCGAACCAATTGTGGGCGAATGGGCTATTGCGCTTGGAAACCCCTTTGGTCTGTTTGAGGCGGCGGCTCCAAGTGTAACCGTAGGGGTAGTCAGCGCAGCTGGAAGAGATCTGGGCATCCAGGATGATCGAATTCTCCACAATATGATTCAGACTGACGCCGCTATCAACAGCGGCAACTCCGGTGGCCCACTCATAAATGCCCTCGGTGAAGTGATCGGTGTAAATACCGTGATTTACACCAAAAGCGGTGGATCCGTTGGCTTGGGATTTGCTGTGCCAGCGGAAAAAACTCAGCGTATTATAGCCGAACTTCGAGAGAATGGTCGTGTTGACCGTTCGTACTATACAGGAATCAGTCTTGTGGAGATAACAGACGACATCGCTGAAGCTCTGGACTTCGAAGATACGCGAGGCGTCCTTGTCGCTGATGTGGATAGTAATTCGCCGGCCGAAAAAGCGGGGTTAATGCCCTATGATCTGATTACGGCGATCCAAGATGAACTAATAACAGATCAGGAAGACTATGTGGCCCGGATGTATGATTTTCGGCCGGGAGACACCATTACTTACCATATATTGCGCGATAATCGTGAGTTGGAATTAAGTCTCCAGATCGGAAGGACAGAAGGTTGATCATCGCGTCGCATAGTCGTATCAATTCTGGATGGCTAATTATAGTCTTCTGCGTGTTCTTCACGGGATGCCTCCCCTCATCCTGTCAACGCATTGAATCACGCGCAGTGTCCCCCACGGACTCTCTGTCCAGACAGATTGCAGCACGTATTATGCCTGATACGCTCGCACCGCCAAGTATAATTACCGCCCCCGACCTGAGATTCCCTAGAACTTTACTGTTCGGAAACGAAGATCAAATCTACGTAGGAGACACCGAAGTCCACAAAATCTTTATCTTCTCCCCCGAGGGGACCTCTCATACTTCATTCACATTACCCAATACTACCTTTCCGTACCTCGCGGGCTGGCGAGATGATTCGCTGGTTGTCTTCGCTCCAGAGAGTCGTCAATTTCATTTTGTGGTAGATACAACTGCTACCGCATCCTTCACTGTGACACAGGCACCGGTCAACTCATTACAGTATGCATTGGCCTCTGAATCTGGGTTGTATCTTAAGGCCGTCACAAGTGATACAACACATTTTTTGTGGAAACTAGACAAAACCGGATCTCCTACTCAGGAAACTATCTTGTACGGATCATCCTGGAAGCACTCCGGACTGCTGCGCGAGGCTGAGGGTCGGTTAGTCAGCCTGAGCGGGTTCTATCCGTGGGCGCTATACTGGACTGAGAACCTGATTGAGGAGCCCGATACATTACGCTGGTGGGGATTCGATTCGCCGATGTTACGACGTACATACGCATTTGAGCAAGGACAGGGTCGAGGTCCACCACTCATCACCAGCGCGGCAGCAGCGGCTGGCGGGTTCTGGTTTGTACTGAACCATCGTGCCGGCTGGGTACGTATTGATATTTACGATACATCCGGAATGCTCCAGTACATATTTGTTGAGGCCAATCCCGGTTATCTCAAAAAGTTTTACCCCATTGATATAGCTGCAAAGTTCAACCAAGATGGCTCCTACTACCTAGCCGTAGCGCTCAGGGCACCAACACCCTCAATCAGAGTGTACCGATGGATTCCTCCAAAACAAGGTTGATACCGTGGACAACAACTACATACCTACGGACATAAAGACGCTAGGCGCCCTCAAGGACTCCGGCTACTATGGGAGTTCAAGACCAGAATCAGTCAAGGATGAGATGCGTCGCAACCTGCTGCTCCGTCTCAATCATGGCGAGGAAGTGTTTCCCGGTATCCTCGGATACGAGCGGAGCGTGATCCCGCAACTCAAGAACGCAATCCTGGGCCGCCACGATATTCTCCTCCTCGGGCTGCGAGGACAGGCCAAAAGCCGCATAATTCGACTCCTTCCACAGCTCCTTGATGAATATATACCCGTTGTGGCGGGTAGTGAGCTCAATGATGATCCGCGCAAGCCGATGTCAAAATTCGCGCACGAGCTTTACAAAGAGTGCGGTGATGAAATGCCCATCGTCTGGCGCCATCGAAGCGAGCGTTACGCGGAAAAATTGGCAACCCCGGATACCTCCATCGCTGACTTGATCGGAGACATTGACCCCATCAAGGCCGCCCAGAAACGACTCACTTACGCGGATGAGGAAATCATTCACTTTGGAATCATTCCCCGCACCAACCGGGGTATCTTTGCGATCAATGAACTTCCCGACCTGCAGGCACGAATTCAAGTAGGGTTACTCAATATCATGGAGGAACAGGACATTCAGATCCGTGGTTTTAACATCCGCTTTCCTATGGATCTGATGATGGTGTTTAGCGCCAACCCTGAGGATTACACCAACCGGGGCAACATCATTACTCCACTGAAAGATCGCATTGATTCCCAAGTATTAACACACTACCCTAGAGACGTCGATACCGCAATAGCCATCACCAAGCAGGAAGCATGGCAAGATCGATGCCATGCTTCCTCCGTAACTGTTCCAGATTTTATTCGGGAGATTATCGAGGTGATCGCCTTCGAGGCACGTACCAGCGAATATGTAGATCAAAAATCAGGAGTATCGGCGCGAATGACACGCTCTGCACTCGAAACGGTGATCTCAAATGCTGAACGACGAGCTGCCCGTGATGAACTAACGAATGTTTGTGTGAGGGTAAGTGACCTCTACTATATTGATGCGGCAATCACGGGGAAGGTAGAGCTTGTATATGAGGGTGAACAGGAAGGCCCACAAAAAGTCGCTCGCCTCTTGGTTGGACGTGCCATTCGGATAGTTTTTGCCAAGTATTTTCCAGACCCGAGCTCCAAAGGAAAAGACCGGGAAGTCTACCATCACATATTGGGCTGGTTTGCAGCCGGCAATACGCTCACATTGGATCCTGAGTTACAAGACAAAGCGTATAAGCGACGCCTGCGATCTGTTCCCGGCCTTGTTGAATTGGTGAGGGCGGAAAAGAATTCGGTCCCGGCAAGGCAGCGTTGGTTATTCAGTGAGCTTGTTCTGGAAGGACTCTATCAAACGTCAATGCTTGGCAAGGAACAGTACACCTACTCCGATATGGTTGGGAGCGTCTTCGGATCACTGGGTGCCGATGAGGAGGAGTGACTTTATTTACCAGACCACGACAAACAAACGAACATTATATACGTTCAGGGCGACTATGACTCCACGAATCAGGCTTTTTGAGAGAAGTGCGAGAATGGTCGGAGAGAACGCGAAAATTTCCCTAATGCTCAATTGTGCATGCAGTGCCAGATTGTCCCCGAAGCATCACACCGAATCAGCAAAATCAGTGTACTGCACTACTTACACAACTCACTTGGGAACGACTCGACCATCCGGCAGGATTCTTTCGTTTTCGGCAGGTGGTTCGGTTGGAAAGCGTGATAACGGTACATCATGATCGCGATCCTTAGGTACATAGTGTGTGTGGTTACCATGCGGAATTTCGGCATAGTCATTATCTCCAAAGGGATTCATAACCTGCCTCATCACAATGAAAAGGATGAACGCGGCCATAATCAACATCAGCCAGCGCAGGTTCTTTCGAGTGGACGAAATTCTGCCTGCGCCACGAGCCGACCCGGCGCGATTATCCTCGCTCGAATGCAGTCTTGGACTCATATATCCTGGGGTTTCGTATTTTCCATGATCTTGAAGATAGGCAATCTATGTCTCCAGGTCGCTGCGCAGCAGTTTTATCCTCTCAAAGCCAGCCCTTGGATCTTGTACGGGGCAAAACTTGCAACTCTCCATCAACGTGCCTGATCATGCGTACTTTCTGCAACCTACTCTTATTAGGCGTATTTCTGACGGTAAGTCAGGCACAGGCCCAGAACTCAATCATACGAGGCTTTATCCGAGATGCTGCCGACGGACAACCTCTACAGGGTGTCAACGTCATCCTGACAGATGACGGCGACGCCTTTCTAGGCTCAGCAGCAGATAGAGACGGTCTCTTTGCCATAAGTGGTATTCCTCCCGGGCGCTATTTTCTGGCAGCCTCATTCATTGGATATGATACCCACTTGGATACCCTGGACGTGGCCCCGGACGATATTATCTCCTACAATATCGAGTTATCGATCTCAGAGGATCTCCTAGGTGAGCTCGTGGTCGAATCCGAAAGGGAGGGAGCCGGTATAGCTGGCCTGACTGGAGGGCTTCAGTCAATCACACCCCGTGATATCGCCCTAATTCCTTCGCCTGATATATCGGGCGACTTGGCCAGCTATCTCGCTACGCTGCCGGGAGTGGTCGCGAGCGGTGATCAGGGCGGACAGCTATTTATTCGTGGAGGAGAACCGACACAGAATCAGGTCCTTGTGGATGGAATGACTGTGTTCCAGCCTTTCCACCTGATTGGGTTTTATTCAGCATTCCCGTCCAGCATTCTGAACGTTACCGATGTTTATGCAGGTGGGTTTGGCCCCCGTTATGGTGGACGCATCTCGTCAGTGATCGATATTTCCACCCGTAACGGCAACAAACGGCGTATGGCAGGGGAATTCTCTGCCGCCCCCTTCATTAGTGCAGCACTCCTGGAAGGACCCATTGTTGAAGGGCGTCTTTCTGCATTGGTTTCCGGTAGATTCTCGGTCATCGATCAAGGAGCAGCCCGCATACTTGATCGACCGCTCCCGTACGATTTTAATGACCAGTTTCTTAAGATTCATGCTGATCTGTCCGATAACAGCCAAGCATCAATCAGTGGACTACGCTCCTTTGACCGCGGCATAATCGGTGTTCTGGATGAGTCGGAAGCTGACAGTACTAAAAACCAGGTAACTTGGACAAGTCAGGCGATTGGTGCGCGCTATGTTCTGCTGCCTACACGTATTCCTGTACAGGCAGAGCTGCTCCTGTCTGTTTCCTCCATTGAGAACACATTCGGCCAATCTGAAGAGCCTTCACGAAGTTCGAATTCAGAGGAGATCAACCTGTCCACAAATGTGACACACTACAACCGGCTCGTAGACATTTCCTGGGGACTTCATTTTCGTTTCAGCGAGTTGAATAGCAGTCTGGGTGGATCTTTCCAAAATGCACATCAGGATAGAGAATTCGTCAGCGAGGCTGGCGGCTATGTGCTCCTTGACCTGAAAGGAAGAGAGGGATTAAGTTTTCAACCCGGTGTACGATTCTCGTCATTCCCAAGTAAGGGGCGGAATTTCATCGAACCACGTGTTCGTATGGTCTACAACCGCGGCATTCATCAAGTCAGTTTGGCTGGTGGCATATACCATCAGGAAATTGTGGGACTCACCGATAGACGTGATGCCGGAGATGTCTTCACGGCATGGACGACCTCACCATTCGGAGAAGTTCCAAGAGCAATTCATGGTCTTGCCGGGTACCAGATCCGGCCAGCCTCCTGGTTCCGATTCGTTGTTGAGGGTTTTGTAAAAACAATGAATAATCTCTCCATCGCGGAGTGGAGTTCTTTCCCTCGATTCACTACACGTTTGCAGCCTGCAGACGGCAATGTCTTGGGCCTTGACAGCCGTGTTGAGGTTACTGCCGGACCATTCTATGGGTTTTTGAACTATGGCTATGCAAAGGTTCGTTATCAGGCCAAACAGACCGAAATTCAATATTGGTTTGGTAGCAGCGAATTTGAGTTCTCTCCACCTCACGACCGACGGCACCAGCTTAATGCCGTTGGAAGCCTAACGCTCGCGAAATTTATCCTCAATGTACGCTGGCAATATGGTTCCGGCCTGCCTTTCAGTCAAGCTCTTGGATTTGACGAATTTGTCCTGCTGAATGGACCCACTGATATTTTCGATGAGCACGGAGATACGCGCGTACTCTACACGTACCCCTACGGTGGAAGACTACCCGCCTATCACCGGCTAGATGTATCCTTGGAACGCACCTTTGAGATCTCCAGGAATACAGCCGTTTCGGTCCTTGCTAGTGCTACCAACGCTTACGATCGTTCAAACTTGTTCTACATTGATCTCTTCACACTGGAGAAACTTGACCAGCTTCCATTTATCCCCGCTGTGGGCCTAAAATTCGAGTTCTAATGCGGAAACTCATCTTACTACCCACTATTGTCCTAGTGGGAATCCTCGCGGCGTGTGAAGATTCAGTATCACCAATCATCGATACTGATCGTGATTACACACTTTTTGGTACACTGGATATGGCACGCGACTCCCAGTTTGTGCGTGTGATTCCCATCCGAAGCTCTATCACCGAACCCGGTGATGTGCTGGATGTGACCGTGCAGTCAATCGAATTGTCAACTCAACAGACCCTTAGCTGGCGGGATTCTATACACACTTTTGACAACGGACAAATCGGACATATCTTCTTTGCCCCATTACGCATCCGCCCGTCTCAAACTTATCGTATAGAAATTATCCCAAATGATGGTGAGCTTATCACTTCGGCAGAAACGACTGTGCCTGATCTGCCGGACGCAGAGGTGATGGATCCCACGCTGGTGTACATCCTGACTACTAGACTTGAATCCCGACAACGGGTCTTGTGGCATGGCGTTGATAGAGCCCCTTTTGAAATTGAACAATGGTATCGATTCCTTTCCCTGAGTGATTTTACTTACAAGGACTATCAGTTGAGTTACGCACCTATCAGCAGACTCCTTGCGGGTGAGACCGATGTCTGGGAAATGGACAAGGATTTGATCCAAGACAGAGACACCCTCTCCACAAAATTGGAGCTCGGCGCATTCTATCGCTTGGCCGGTGTAGCCTTGCGGATAACTATCCTTGACGAAAACTTTATCCCACCCGGCGGGGATTATGATAGGGAGCTCTTGGCACAGCCAGGAACACTTTCTAATGTTGAAAATGGTTTTGGTCTACTGGCTTCGGTTGGAAGATTCTCTGTAGAATGGGTCCTACCCGACTCTGTCGCTCAGGGACTCGGGTACATCCCCCTTGGAAACGCTGCGGTTCCAGCCCCTGTGTGGGCAAAGCCGCCAGGGACTTATGAAGTTGTACAACATTAGGCCAGCCCAGTACCACTGCACTGCCACGACTTATGGATGTATGAGCAAATTGTTCGCCGCCCGTTACGGCCAGTAATCTCCGGGGTGAATTGTTTGTTCGTAGCGTGAATAAGGCCGCTCATTACGCCTTCCTTGGGATTCCAACATCTCTGCAACAGTACCGACTACACAAGTCATCTTCTACACAACCAAAATTCATCTAATACACCTGCACGTTCATGCGCGTACTCGTTATTATCCCTGCGTTCAACGAGGCTGCTGCGATTGCACAAGTCATTGGAGATATCCCCGAGGGATTGGCAGCTGAAGTGATCGTGGTAAATAACGCTTCCACTGACGAAACAGAGAAAAATGCACGAAAGTCAGGGGCAACTGTCTTGCACGAGTCCAGGCGCGGCTATGGGTATGCATGCCTGCGCGGGTTGGCGTATGCGTCAAGCCGTAACCCCGACGTGATCGTATTTCTTGACGGTGATTACTCAGATCACCCTAATGAAATGTCTGAGCTTGTTGCCCCAATTAAAGCAGGAACACATGATTTTGTGATTGGCAGTCGTACGATGGGGGAAAGCGAACAGGGCGCCCTATTACCACAGGCCCGATGGGGTAATAGGCTGGCCTGCCTGTTGATGCTCTGGATCTGGGGGGTACGTTATAGCGATCTGGGGCCATTCCGAGCTATCCGGTACACCTCTTTAACAAACCTGAATATGCGCGATACCACCTTTGGATGGACAATCGAAATGCAGATAAAAGCACATCTTGCAGGCTTACGCACCACGGAGGTCCCTGCATCTTACCGCAGGCGTGTCGGTGTATCCAAAATAACAGGAACGCTCACGGGCACTATGAGGGCATCTGCAAAGATCCTGGGGACCATCTTCTGTTTCGCAATTGTTTCGCACCGTATGCGTAAGAATCTGGAATTACATGGCTAATACTTGCCAAAACGCAAGTTTGCAATTGTAGTGGATCATCGGATACATACTCCGATGCCTTTCGGAGTTCCTCCTCTCGCATGTTAACTTGGTCTTCATTGGTAAGCCTCATATTTCCAGAAAGTTGAGCTTGTTGTGCCCATCCCCGAAATCCAAGAGATGAATCGTACAATTCTCCCAGCAATTTACCACCGACCACGAGGCGTCCATTAACATTTTTTTCAACCCACAGCAGAAACCTCATGCCAGCCTCGGAAGGATTGGTCCCGAACACCTCAGAGACGACATTTGCGTCAACAATTGCACACATTAAAAGAGTCCCAAAGATCTCCGGATTTCTTCCATAAAGAACCTACGATAACTCTGTGGGGCGTCAAGAATGTTTCCTTCCTCATCCAACCGGAGTGAATGAATTAGAACGCTCAAGTCATTTCGCTCAAAGAACAAAATTGAGACATCCTCCGGTTTTAGATTCGTCTTACCATCACGGATATCCATCCGAACCCGATCCATCAAGTGATCACTGTGGGTCTCAATCACTAGTTGTCGTCCTTGGCTAGCAATCTCGCAGAACAAGCTTCCCAGAGCAGCTTGGGCACTTGGGTGAAGATGTACCTCAGGTTGCTGTAGCAATGCCATTCTGGGAGTTTCTGTTTGCAAGAGTTCTGTTACTAGGGGTAACACTTGGCTTATTCCATATCCTACATCTATCAGGTTCCGTTTCGGCTCTTTTCGTTTTTCGCCATATTTCCTGACCTGAATATGAAAGGGTGCACTGCCTGATTTCGCAAAACGCTTAACATCAATTTCATCAAAGATTCCAGCAGATGAACCAAATTTTTCTAATCCTTGCTTGAGGTTTCCCCATTCATCTGGATTATCAATGGCTAAATTGGCAAACATCATCGGGATATAGTCTCCTTCTGGATCCGGTTTTGTAGTAGCCGGATTGCAAGCACGTTTTGGAGCGGAACGAACCGGTGAGCTTGCGAATGGTCGTCTTCGATCTAGGTCATGAGCATAATCATAATCCATCAACCTGATTCTTCTGATTGAATCCAAAACTTCCTTTGAGAAGGCAGGTGACTCATTTACGGGAATGGGATGCCTGTCTTCCTCATCTTCATCGGAAAATCTTGCTAATAAAAAAAATGGTATAAACCGCCTTGACTCAAGCAATGAACTACCTCGGAGGGTATCAGATAGCGGTAGTTCCCAAGTCCCCTCAGGAGTTCCAACCCGGATCTTATTATTCGACTCACTATCGCGGTATTCTTCTATCCAATTGCCATTTTCAATCAGGCGGATATACACTGGCATGGGTATCGTTCCCACTTTCTTGAATACGAACTCTGCTTGAGAACCCTGATCAATTTGGACGTTTATCTCAAACGCGGATGCTGGCTTACTCCTCTCACTTTGTTGATGCACCATCTCTTCAAAACTACCCAAATCAAAAGGGGAGGCTTTGAAATTTGGAAGGGTGTGACCATGCACGCAGTCCCACAACGCCCGAATCATGGCTAAGAGAGAAGTCTTACCAGTATTGTTTTCACCTACGAGTAATGTTAACGGCGCAAGACGGGCTTTCTGCTCCGTGTGAAAGCATCGAAAGTTTTTTAGTGTTATCTCTTTCATCAAGGTTCTGTTTTACCGAGGTACTGCCAGTAACATCGCATCCAACAACCGTTTTTCCTGGCTCTCCCTTGGGTACAGTGCCGACAACGCGTTGGCTAAACGCAAAAACTCTGGACCACGACTAAGTTCCGCCTCAATCAATTTTCGCAGTGCACTCGCATGGGCACCGGCCTGAAATAGCATCGCTGCATGCACACGATCCAATGCCGTAACGTTAGTGGCTTCAAATTCCACATCATCTCCTAAGATCCTTTTTCTTTTGCGAGTTCTTTTTGGAGTTGTTTCAGTGTTTTGCTCTGCAAAAAGTTCTCCTTGGATATTCTTTTGAGAATCTATGTGAATCCATTCCGCCGCTGAACTTGCCCCATCTTCGCCAAAAAGGTCTTTGATCCTATCTGTCACCGGCAATAAACGCAACACGCCTTTTTGTTGGGAGATGATACTACCACTCCAAGTATCCAGATCTATCCCCATGGGTTGAGCAAAACGACGAACAACATCAAATGGAAGACTGAATCCCTTGGTTTTCGTCTTACCCAGGATTTCTGCATTTTCCTCCGCCGCATCGTTTTTGGTAGTCCTCGTACTCTGGAGAGTCCAGAGGAATAATGCAGTTAGACGAGCATCTTCTTCCAGTGCACCTGTGAGATTATTACCAACATGAGATCCGGTAGTGCGGAGAACTTCCTCTAACGCCGTACGCCCCACAACTTCCCAGACCTTTCTCAGATATTCCGACAGAGGGATTTCGCGGCCTTCTGCGGCCTCTACTGCACGATGACGACTAAAGATTTCTAGGGCTGGACCAACACAGGCAAAAACCAGATCAGCGCCCCGGACCCCTTCTCCTTGGAGGCGCTCCATCCACCTACGAACTCGCTCGGGCAGCTCGCGCAATACACCTGCCCAGTCTCCAGTAGGCACATCCTTCGGCTTCGGACGACAAATAAGGTGAACACTGGTAGCGAGTGCAGCAGATTCTCGTGCACGCAGGCGCGATGGACTTTCAGTCGCAATTGGCCATGAACCAGTAATGATCCAACCGCCCCGGATCATTCCTGAAAGCAGTGCTTCCCAACCCTCGGTAGTTTTGTGTGCAAACACAACTGAGCCCACACCATTCTCCCCCCGTCTGTGTTGGATTTATAAAAATCTGATGGCGCGTATTCAACATCAGTGCAGGTGAGAGCCCCAAGAAAAACCAAACAGCAACAAATGGAATCTTTCTTTTACCTCCTTCCTGCATAAACCATCCAGACTACTTTGAGGATACTCGTTTGAGGAATCAGGCCCAAGCATCAGACTCCGTATCCAAATCCCAACCGGGAGACCATGCTTGACTATAGTGGACGAGTTTCTGGAGTTTTCAAGCGAATACTTGCCCTTTCTTTCGATTGTGTTGCACTTTACTGCAATACAGTGCGAGACAATAGGCACAACAAGTTAAACCATTGCTATCTTAGGCACTATTTTGGGGGCTCACGATGCAAGCATCTTGCTAGAATTTTCCCGGTTTGATGATAGGCCCATGAAGCGTAATCAACCGGCACCCCCATGATAAAATCAAGAATCTAATTCGTCACACGTAATTTTTCGGGACATAACTAGGTCTACATTAGTACTAGGCGCATTCCTAAATCTGGGATCACAATGGAGCATGATATCTGGTTTAATGGTAAATTCGTCCCCTTCGAGGACGCGAAAATCCACGTACTTTCACATGTAGTGCATTACGGATCGAGCGTGTTCGAAGGTATCCGTTCCTACCATACGGAGAAAAAGGGTACTGCTATATTCCGTCTCAGCGAGCATATGCGTCGTATGGTGGACTCGGCTGTTATTTACCGAATGCAACTGCCCTATGACCAGGCAGCACTTGAGCGTGCCGCTATCCAAACGGTCTGCCGGAGTGGTTTAAGTTCCAGCTACATCCGACCGATAGCATTTCGCGGGGTGGGAGCCATGGGGGTAAATCCTTTGAATAATCCTGTTGAAACGGTAATTGCAGTCTTTGAATGGGGACCTTATTTAGGACCTGATGCACTTGAAAACGGCATCGACGTGCATGTGGCTTCGTGGAACCGTTTCGCTCCCAACACGCTACCTTCGCTTGCCAAGGCAGGTGGCAATTATATCAACGCAAGCTTGGTCAAGATGGATGCCGTGGTTAATGGTTACAAGGAGGGAATCATGTTGACTACCGACGGCTACCTAGCGGAGGGGAGCGGAGAAAATTTATTCATCGTACGGGATGGAACGATTTACACACCATCTACAAATCTTTCGATTCTGCCTGGAATTACGCGTTCATCCGTGATCCAAATGGCCAAGGACGCAGGAATTACCGTAAAGGAGGGCAGTATTCCACGAGAGGTACTCTACATCGCAGATGAACTGTTCTTTACAGGCACAGCTGCCGAGATCACTCCCATCCGCTCAGTTGACAAGCACATAATTGGCAAGGGTAAACGAGGACCGGTCACACACAAGCTGCAGGAAGCCTTCCTGGATATCGTGAAGCGGGGCAATGATCCGTATGGCTGGCTCACTCCTGTCAACAGTTAGACTCAGGCCTCTATTCTACGACTTACCGTTCCACAGCGATGCCCGTGGCGCACGTACCAAAGTTGATTGGAACCACACTGATTTAAACCTCAATTCCCAGTATCAGCGAACTATCGATCAAAAGGACAGAGTACAGGCCCTGATAAAACACCCTCCATGATCCTTCCATCGGCAACCCGAACTGGATCATTTTGGATCCTAGGCTATCTAGCTGCCGAATCGAGTGTCTCAAAGGTCCCTTCTGCTGAAAATTCGGAGGCAGAAAACGTTTGATCGATCGCCTGAACACTCCAATAGTAGGTGATACCTGGTTCTAAACCATGTAAGGTCCAGATCGTGTTATGGTCAACGTTGCCTCGTCTTGACACATAGCGCCGCCCCGTAGATAGGTCAGCCAGTGGAGAAACCAAATCCATGCCTCCCGGATCCGTACCAACACGCAAATTATAGGTTAGCCCTGCGCTGGGTGTATGCACGTCCGTTGCACTGCCCCATGAAAGCTCAACTGAAGTACCTCCAATAACCTTTGCCTGCAAATCAGTTGGCGGGCTCGGCGACTCCAACCCGAAGAAGAGTGTGTTCTGCATCACCCGCACGCGAGTCGTCGCATCGCGCGGAGCATCTCCCATTACAAATAAGTCCAAGTCTAAGTCATAGTCATGATCAAACCAAAGCGCTGTACCGTGCACACCTCCGTCAAATTTGTCAGGCACAGATTTCTCAAACCGGACGCCTCGCGAACCATTGTAAACCTGGGTACTCTCTGAAGAAAGCGGACCTTCAAAACCTGTAATCACAAAATCTGGATATCCCGAATTATCCTGATCACCCCAGTCCACATTCCCATCGTACCGCCCTGGCGTAGGATCATTTGTAAAGCCTCCTTCCAATATGTCCTCCTCAACAAAATTTCCAGATTCATTGCGGTAAATCGTCACAACGCCCTCTAGAATCGCTGGCGTAATTCTTGCTCCATTTTGCACCAAATCCAGATCACCATCCATATCAAAATCACCCCATGCTACGGACTGCCATCCACGCGACCTGAAAACGTGTGAAGCCTGCATCAACTGGCCTGAACCGGTATTGTCGTAAACCGTGGTCAAAAAACCATCCTCGGCAGTCACGCCAGCTATCACCAGATCCAAGTCTCCATCCGTATCGTAATCTCCAATATCAAGATCACACTCGGCCAAACCCACAAACGTGTTCGTCGAGACTTGAAAACGATCTGAAAATCCACCTGTGTTCTCATAATGAACTGTTTCCGGCGTACCTCCCTGATTACGGCCACAAGCAACAAGGTCAATATCCCCATCATTATCAAAATCTCCCCAACCCAAATCACCTGAGTAGAGACCCTCCAGTTCATATGAAAGATCAAGGAGCCCCTGTTCTAGGGAGTAGCTGTACACATAAAGTCTAGCAACATCATTCCTGTCAAGACCAAGTGTGGCTATGTCCAATGTGCCATTCAAATCAAAATCACCAACAGCAATCGCACTATGCCACAGGCCGATCAACTCCTGCCCTACTGTACTTGACCGCGTGAACGCAACCGCATCCACAAACTCGGTCTCCCCGACCGAATTAGGGACCTCAACCTGCGTAATTCCATCGTGATCATAATACTCGGCCAATGGACCTGCATCACGACCTAAAATGGGTCTCGGATCTTCATCCGCATATCCAATCATGATGAGATCCTGATCACCATCCATATCAAAATCACCCAATACTGCACCTCCATAGCGTACCCCCACCGGATCCGTTACGAGTAGCTCCTGGAATAAACTAGCCTCCTGGGCACCTGCCACAGATACACAGAACGCTATAGCGATCAAACTAGCAGCCAACTTGAACATTACAGTGGCCCTGCGAGGGGCATATTATATAGTCGCTTATCTAATCAGGGTTAGATGTTGTACGTGTTGCGCAGTCCCGGTATTCATGCGTACCATGTATAATCCTGGGGCAACCGGCATATTACGTTCATCTGTCCCGGTCCACTGCACTTGATGGTTTCCTGGCTCCAAAGAATCATTCACCAGACGCCGCACGAGGCTACCGAGAACATTGTATACCGAAATTTCGACGTTTGATTGGTCACCCAGAGAAAATGGGATGGTCACCCGTTCATTGAAAGGGTTGGGATATCCAACATCCAGAGTAGTCGACAAAGGAACTACATCCTGAACAGAGGTCAACTTACCGCCCCCCCCTGAAACACTGAAGCTTCCTTCTTCCGACCACGAAGAGGCCACAAAACTGTGATCAATTGCCTGTACGCTCCAGTAATAGTCGCCTGCCGGGAGGCTATGCAATCTCCAGAAAGTTTGGGTCCCTGCATTACCCCTGGTAGGATACAAGCGTTGGCCAGTGGATAAATCGCTGTAAGCGGCCATAACATTATCCGTGCCTGCGGCCGTTCCAATCCGGATGTTGTAATTCAGTGCAGCTGCTGCGGTCTCTTCGTCCGCACCTGCCTGCCAATCAAGGGTAACAATCCCGTTATCCTCAGATGCTTCCAGCCCCGTTGGTGCAACAGGAACCTTGTTCACTGCACGTGAATCATTGCGATAGAGCCTCATCAGTGGATTGATATTCACACTGCTGCCCATAACCACAAGATCCAAGTCATT
The DNA here is from genome assembly GCA_002238805.1 of Rhodothermaceae bacterium bin80. Taxonomy (GTDB): domain Bacteria; phylum Bacteroidota; class Rhodothermia; order Rhodothermales; family Bin80; genus Bin80. The sequence continues at coordinate 21,126 of MPNB01000010.1, forward strand.
GTCTCCGTCGTAATCCCCCCATACCGCATTGGATGCAGCAACACCAGGCACAGCAATGCGGGGCACTAAGACCCCTTCTTCATTGTGGTATAGCCGGCCGGAGCGTCCACTACCCACATCAGTGCCACCAATCAGCAACAGGTCCAAATTACCATCGCTGTCGTAATCTCCCCAAGCCACATCACCCTGCATAACAGAAGGCAACTCTATTCCCGTATTGCTTAGCTGTCCGTTTTGGTTGCGCCAGATTTGCACTACTGGTTCGAAGTATTTCGTGCTGTGATAACGTGCTCCACTCAATGCCAAATCCAAGTCACCATCGCTGTCGTAATCCCCCCAGTCCATTGCAGAAAACAATAACCCCGGCATATCCACCGTGTCTTCGGTGAAGGTGCCAACCCCATTGTTGCGATAAATCCTGGTCTTGGGAGTTCCGCTTTCTGTTACTCCAGAGAGTGCCAGATCCAAGTCCCCGTCATTGTCTATATCAGCCCATTCAGCATCGCCCATCGCGAGCGGTTCAAATGGGAATGGCGCCGGTTCGAAAATACCGTCATTATTATGATATAGAGCTGCTGCAATTTCTTCCTGCGTACGGAGCCCTGTTATGAGAAGATCTTCATCTCCATCCCCGTCTATGTCTGCAACACTAACACTCCCCCCGTAAACGCCGAGAAGCTCCGCCGAGACAGGTGCAAAGGAAACAGAAGAATTGCCGCGATATACGTGCGTAGTACCTTCCAGTGGTCGTGTTTCAAAATTTGCACCATTATGAATCCGTCCAGACACCACAACATCTATATAGCCATCTCGATTAAAATCGGTGACTGCCATCGAACTCTGCCAAAGTCCCTGGCCAAGGGCTTGCTCGGAAAAGACCAATCCTTCGCTCCCATCCGCAAAATTGTATGCCTCCTGAGTAAGGGCTACATACACTCGTGGTATGAATGGAACTAGGTTTGCAGAATTGCCTGTTCCCAGTAGGTCGAGCATCCCGTCCCTGTTGAGATCAAAGAACGCCACTTGGCCATACTCAAGCTCATTCAGGGAAACCGGCCTTACTGAAGAAAACGTAAATGGCTGGGCCTGCAAGGGCTCCGCAAACAGTGCAAAAGCAATGGCCGTACAGGCAAGTAACCGCAATGACATGTCCGAGCTTAGTCTTTAAGAAAAGTACAAACGGGCCACCGCTCTACAGTCAAGTTTGTAATCTAGGAATGTTCGACATCCAAACCTAAAGCGCATTCAACCCCAACGCCACCCTCACACGGTCCCACTCAACAATCATATTGACACCAAGTTCCTGCTCCTCGAAGGATATTGTGAACGCTTCTCGAATTACGTCCAGTTCAGTCACGGGAACCACAATACGCATAATATCTTCCCCTTCATCATACTGTCCTGTACCGTTCTGTCCCAAACCACTGTTGAAAATAAGCGTCCATTGTGTCTGATCAGGAATACTGAAAAGCGAATACGTGCCTGCCGGCAATACCTGGGCTCCAACGCGAACATCTGCTGTAAAGGTGATCTCGGTTGCTTCGTTGGCTGCCGTACGCCAAAGCTCTCCATACGGAACCAAGTCTCCGAATATCTCACGTCCCCGCTTGCGTGGTGAGCTGTAGTGCACTTTTACATAGGCATCTCCAACTTGTGTACGTGCCAACTGCAGCGGGCTTAGACGAGGCTCTTCCTCTGGAATGTGAGCTACATTCCAATCAGCCTCGTAGAGCGTCTCATCAATTGCCGGAATAATTTTGAGCGCATTCTTGTAATAAACCTTCCGCAACACTTCGTCAGGTAAGTCCAAGCCATACATCGTCCACCAGGCATGGCGCTTCCGGTAATAAGGGAAAAACTCATCCGCCGTTTCAAAAATGCGGAAATAGGTATGATATTCTGATGGATTCCAGGAATCTTTGCCCATGAGTACACGATCCTGGTAGTCGATTAACCACTGCCGGGCAGTGTGCGGTTGCCGACCAAGCTCTCCCACAACAGCCCCCAGTTCCGTGTATACATTGGGATGCGCGTCAAGTCGTTTGCCTAGCTCCTGCAGGTTGTTACCAAACCAACCCAAATGCGCATTAAGGAAAACTGTCTCTGGATGCTTCTTAAATATGTTCCACTGTTCCTCTATCATTAGCTCCCAGGTCGGATCTCCCTCCTGCTTTCGTCCGGGACGCTCCTTTAGCTCAAACCAACGTTCATTGTATCTGTCGTGCGGAAACCAGAATGGTGCTGGATCCGCAATGTGAATCAAAACGGGGATGCCTAGTTCACCACACTTTGCCCAAATTGGATCCAACCTCGGGTCATCAGCAGGCACACGGGCACCGTCCACATCGACCACGGTCATTCCCAGGTTCTTAAATATTTTGAGTCCGGCCGCACCATTTTGGACATCTATCTCGAGTTGTCTGGCAGCAGATTCACCAAATCCGGTTTCGCTGACCCGAGAAAAATCAATGTTTGCATAATGCACAAACCTACCAGGTGCGTGCGCATTCGTGTTCTGGACTTTTTGCAGGAGTTCCTCTCCACTGCCTCCACTGAGATTGACCATGGTCACCAGATTCAAAGCATCCATATCTGCAACCATTGCTTTGATTTCTTCCGCCGACGCAGTACCAATCCTCCACTGGTGCGCATGAGCATCTACAAAACGGTATTTGGCACGTGTTAGGGGGTTCTCTTCAACCACAAGCGTCGAAACAGGTGAATAGTCTTCCCATTGGAGTGTTTGTCCACTGGCCTGAAGTGTAGAAAACACAAATAACGCGGCGACAAAAAAACGGTGACTCATTTGTTCGATTCTATGTCTGTGAGACTAGTCCAGAAACAGTATGCACTAAATATACGCAAGTATCTTAGCTTGATGACATTCTATTCGACTCTGCTGTAATCAGCCAATGCCCAGCCCGTTTTCCCAGCGCAAATTCGAATTACAAGCCCCCTTCGAACCATTCGGTGATCAGCCGGGAGCCATTGAAACCTTGACCGAAGGTTTGTTCAATGGGAAAAAGCACCAAACTCTACTTGGCGTAACAGGATCCGGTAAAACTTTTACCATCAGCAATGTAATCCAGAACGTCGGCAAGCCAACGCTTGTCATGAGCCACAATAAAACCTTGGCTGCACAGCTTTACGCAGAATTTCGACAGTTTTTTCCAGAAAATGCTGTTGAATTCTTTATCTCCTACTACGACTACTATCAGCCGGAAGCCTATATCGTCCAGAGCGATACCTATATCGAAAAGGATTTGTCTATCAATGAGCGTATTGATCGACTTCGCCTGAGGGCCACAAGTGCTTTGGTATCCGGCCGCTCCGATGTTATTGTGGTTGCCAGTGTGTCTTGCATATATGGTCTTGGTTCGCCGGAAGAGTACAAATCTCAAATCGTACAGCTCTCACCTGGGCAGTCGATAGAAAGGAGTGATCTGCTGCTACAACTTATCAGCATCTTTTATCGACGCAACGATACTGAACTGCAGCCCGGGACATTTCGAGTGCGTGGAGATATTGTGGATGTTTATCCATCCTACATGGAAAATTGCGCCTATCGTATAACTTTCTGGGGGGACGAGGTTGAGCTCATAACCTCCATTGACCCTCTTACAGGAGCAACGCTGAACCAAGAAGATATCGCACTGACCATATATCCAGCACGGATTTTCGTGACCCCTCGGGAGAAAATTGATCGTGCAATGACAACTATTGAGGAAGAACTTAACTGGCGTTTGGCTGTGCTCCGGAAAAACGGAAAGATGCTGGAAGCACAACGGCTGGAGCAACGCACTCGATTCGATCTTGAAATGATTCGTGAGCTTGGTTATTGCTCAGGTATCGAGAATTATAGCCGCCATATGACCGGATTACCGGAAGGGCAGCGCCCCTATTGTCTCATGGACTACTTTCCGGACGATTTCCTTCTGGTAGTTGACGAGAGTCATGCAACTATTCCCCAGGTACGTGCTATGTACAACGGGGATCGCGCGCGAAAACTTGCGCTTGTAGAACACGGTTTTCGACTGCCTTCTGCCCTCGATAATCGTCCGATGACTTTCGGAGAGTACGAAAAACGTCAGTGGCATACTATCTACATGAGCGCAACCCCAAGCGACTACGAACTGGAAAAGTCAGAAGGAGAATTTGCCGAACAGGTCATTCGCCCCACCGGAATCCCCGATCCTCCTGTACTGGTGCGACCAAGCAAGAATCAGATCGACGATTTGCTGGAAGAAATTCGTGTGGTAAATCGGCGCAATGAACGTACCCTGGTCACGACCCTAACAAAACGTATGGCAGAAGATTTGACTGACTATCTGGATTCATTTGGCATCCGGGCGCGTTATCTGCACTCAGATATAGATGCCTTAACAAGAGTCGAACTGCTGCGTGATCTTCGACTCGGAACTTATGATGTCCTTGTCGGCGTTAACTTGCTACGCGAAGGGCTTGATCTGCCGGAGGTATCCCTAGTTGCCATCATAGATGCAGATAAGGAGGGATTCTTACGGAGCGACCGTGCATTGATCCAGACCGCAGGCCGCGCTGCAAGAAACGTAAACAGCAAAATCATCCTGTATGCCGACAAAGTAACCGGCAGCATGCAACGAATGCTTGACGAATCAACACGCCGAAGAAGCAAACAGCTGGCCTACAACAAAAAACACGGCATTACCCCACAAACAGTATACAAGGATCGCAGTGAGGTGCTGCGCGGTACAGTGGTCGCAGAAGAGCGCAAACCAGAGGGGCAAACCCCACTTCTGCAGCCCGTAGAAATTCCCGGTATGCCCGAACAGCTGGAAGATCCTTTGCTTAAACTGCTCAGCAACAGCGAGAAGCGTCAACTGATTGAGCAGATGAAAACTGAAATGCTTGAGGCTGCCGAAAATATGGAATTTGAAAAAGCTGCCATGCTCCGAGACACAATCGCACACACCCAAACCCTGTTGTCAGACGGAACCAAGGCACAGCAAAACAATTGAACGGACCGCTTGAATATAACAGTACAATTGGTGTTACCAACAACATGAAAAAGGATATCCACCCGGATTACCGTCCCCTCACGGTGCGTCTGGCAGACGGTACGGAGTTTGAAACTCGATCAACCATGCGAGTTGATCGGTATGTTTCGGAAGTTGACAGTACCAATCATCCGTTTTATACCGGACGCAGACAGTACGTAGACACGGCAGGACGTGTTGAGAAATTCCGCCGTAGATACAGCAAGACATACACCGACAAACAGTCTTAGTCCAAATCTGCTCAATGGGTTTTTAGGCGGACCGGTAGTAGAGCGGTCCGCCTTTTGTGTATTATGAAGCATGGAAGCAATTAGAATAATAACACATAAGCGCGACGGCGGTGAGCTTCCACGCGAGGATATCCAATATCTCATTGACGAATATACAGCGGGACGTGTGCCTGATTATCAGATGGCTGCGTTTCTGATGGCTTCCCAGTTGCGCGGGCTAACTTTGAAAGAAACTATTGCCCTCACCGAGTGCATGCTTAACTCGGGCAGGATTCTGGACTTCACTGCGGTTTCCAATCTGGTAGTTGATAAGCACTCAACAGGGGGAGTCGGAGATAAAATTTCACTTGTACTTGCTCCAATAGCCCGTGCCTGCGGTGTTTGTGTACCAATGATGGCGGGTCGTGGTCTAGGGCACACGGGTGGAACACTGGATAAACTGGATTCTATTCCTGGCTTTCGTACAAGGTTGAATTTGACAGAAGTTTACAATCAAGTGCGTGAAACGGGAATTGCCATTATTGGCCCGACTAAGGAAATTGCACCCGCCGATCGCCTGTTATATGCGTTGCGCGACGTAACGGCAAGTGTGGATTTTATCCCGTTCATCACGGCTTCCATCTTGAGTAAAAAGTTGGCGGAAGGTTTGGACGGGTTAGTGTTGGATGTAAAACTCGGACGCGGCGCCTTTATGAAAACCCCTGAGACTGCACGAGAGCTTGCAGAAAATCTGGTACATGTAGGAGAGCGTCTAGGGATGAATACCATTGCCTGGGTCACCAATATGGATGTTCCTCTGGGGCGAGCCGTCGGGAATTGGCTTGAAGTCGAAGAAGCTATCCGATGTCTGCATGGCGAAGGCCCTGAGGATGTAATGGAACTGTCCCTTGCACTGTGCAGTGAGATGATCGTGCTCGCTGGTCTGGCCGATTCCGCCGAGGAAGGTCAGGCGCGTGCACAGGCAGCTGTTGATTCGGGGCGTGCACTCGATGTTTTTGCCAAACTCGTGACTAAACAGGGTGGTGATTCTTCGGTGATTTACGATCCCACGCTGCGTCTGCGTAGTATAGAGCCAACGGTAATTACAGTCCCACTGGATATCAGCGGGTACGTGAGCGATATAGATGCTATGAAAATTGCCCACGCCTCTAATGAGATGGGAACCGGTAGGCTGGTTATGACGGATTCCGTAGATCCCGAGGCAGGCATCGTGCTGCACCTTCGCCCGGGAGACAGAGTTCAACCTGGTGCCCCTTTGGCAAGTTTTTATACACGCAAGATTGATCAAACTGAACGATTTATACGGAATGTCGCGGATGCGTACACATTCTCAGAGAGTCCAGTCAAGAAACCACAGGTCCTTATAGATCGCCTCACTGTGGATGGGTGGGATTCTGCCGCGTAACGCATCTTTTGGAATCCTTTTCTCGTTAACTCTACAGAACTGAAATAGCTATCTTACGATTTAACCCAATCTGCCTGTAATATGTCCCTCTGGACCCGTTTTAAGCGCGCCGTTCGCTCAATTTTTGGAGGAGCGATCTCCTCCATAGAGAACCCTAAGCTCATTCTGGAGCAAAATATTCGTGAACTGAACGATCAAGTTCCGAAGATGAACGAAAACATTGCAACCGTAAAGGCCAATGTGATTTTACTCCAGAAGGAAGTCAAGCGCCTCGGTGGAGAGGTTCAGGTTTTGAGATCTAAAATCAAGTCGGCTATCCAAGGCGGTCGCGACGACTTGGCGCAGCAGCACGCGATTCGATTTGAAACAGCCCAGGCAAACCTAGCCAAATGCGAGGAACAACTCACTGGTGCAAAAACAGCCTACGAAAAGGCACAACAGGTTAAGAAAGCCTTCATGCGTGAGCGCCAGCGTAAGATCGATCAAGCTCAGGAAACCCTGCGTGCCAACGAACGTGCCAAATGGCAAGCCAGCGTAGCCGACGCCTTGGAGCAATTTGAAGTCGGCGGTGTTGATCAGACACATGACGAAATGATTCAACGTCTGGACCAGGAAACGGCCCGTAATGAAGCTCGTATTGAAGTGGCATTGGATTCGGTGGATATCCAGTCTATGCGTCTGGATGAAGCTGCCGAAAACCTGCGAGCTTCCGAACTGGTGGAACAGATGAAACTTGAAATGGGGCTTGTCGAACCATCTGAACCGGAAGAGAGCGGCCGTATTCCTCTTGATGACTTGGAACCAGATGATAAAACTCTGGGCCGCTCACGTAATCGCGAATTGTGATCATGCCCGAAAAAGAGCGCGCACGTCTTAAAGAACAGTACAAAAAGGAACTGCGCAGACGCAAACAGTTTTTGCAAACGGTCAAAACCGCTCGAAATCAACAGGCAGCTGACCAGGCGTTGCTGAACATGGTTGGTGCACTGGAGAATGCAGGTGATACCGTGGATGAATTCACTGCACGTCTTGATGCCGAGACGGCACTGAACGAGGCCCGCTTGGAAATAGCCTTGGAAAACCAGTCCCCGACGATCGAAGAGCCCCCTGTTGCTCCGCAATCCTCCAAACAATCCCCGGCCCCCGTAACCAAAACAATTGGTTCCGCCTTGGAACCTAATCGCTCCGACAAGGACGCATGAAGGACAAAGAGATCAATTATACCCGGGAGGTATTCCTGCATCCATGGAACCTAACGTTCCTCACCGCCGGGATGGGAGTTGCGTTGGGGTTTGGGCTTCTGGGAGATGTGCTCTCCATGGGTGGCGGATTGAGTAATATCCTCTTTCAATCACTTCTGACGCTCACTATTGCATTTGAATTACTGCTTTTGGGCTACATCCCCCGCCAGAAACGCTTTCGTAATATCATCCGAGCCAAGTACGCCAAGCTTAGGGCTAAACCGCCTACCGAGGAGGAAATGTACCGGCAACTTAACCGGACCAATCAACGCCGATACATTCGCCTGAGAAACCTGGAAAAAGAGTTACGGGCCAGCTACCGTAAGTTCAGTTTTGCATCTCAAGGTTTACTCGAAAGTCATACCGATAAGGTCAAAGGGCTCATGAGATCCTGTCTTAAGCTCATGTTTCAGCAAGAACGCTATATCAGCTTCGGGCAGCGCAAGCACGAACAGGAGATCGCCACTGCTATCGCTGCGCTTGAAGCAGAGCTAAAGCATGCCTCTGAACCGATTCGTAATATCAAGCTCAAGAGAATGAAGATCCTAGAACAACGTCTTGATCGGTTCAGGCAAAGCAAAGAGCAACTGGAAATGATCGAAGCCCAAGTTGCTACCATTGAGGATGTCGTCAAATACATCCACGAGCAATCGCTCACCCTGAAAAATCCGGAAGAGATTACCTATCAACTTGATCTTCTTCTGAGTGAAGTTGAAGAAACAGAGGCAACAATCTCTCAAATGGAGTCGGTGTTCGGACCAGAAGACAACGAAGGCATAAGGAACACACTGGGATTGCGATCAAGCTCCCGTGTTTGATCTCCTGCTTCGTGCATGGCACTTACCGTAATAATCACCACACTTTTTCTCAGCGCGTTTTTTTCCGGTACAGAAATCGCGTTCGTCGCAGCAAACCGACTGCGTGTTGAAATGCGTGCGCGCCGGCGCGGAATCCTGGGGCGCCTGGTTGTTACCTTCTTCGAATCACCCGAAAAATTGCTGACAACCACTCTGGTCGGCAATAATATCGCTCTGGTTGTCTTTTCTACCGGCCTGGCCCTCGTCCTGGCCGAGCCCCTGTCCCAGTACATAACCACCGAAACAACACAGGTGATCGTTCAGACATTGATTGCTGCGGTCATCGTCTTGCTCATTGGCGAAATACTGCCCAAAACGCTCATGCGAGAAACTGCGAACAGGGCCGTGTTTTTCCTCATAATCCCGCTGACCATAACATATGTACTACTCCTTCCCCTCATTCTACTGGTAGGTTGGACTTCACAGCTTCTCCTCAAGGGATTTGGTAACGGACCAAATCATTTTGCTCAATTTTCCCGTCGTACGTTTGAGCAAATGATTGAAGAAAATGTTGAGCGCGGATCCTTGGCACTGGATGCTGAAGAAACAGAAATGCTGACGAATGTCTTTGGCCTGCATGCCAAGCGTGCCAAAGTATGTATGACTCCACGGACCGAAATTATAGCGATTTCCGAGGATACCTCTCTCGAAGATTTTCGGCAGCTATGTGTTGAAAGTGGTTACTCAAAAGTGCCCGTCTACCGGGATAATATTGATACCATTGTTGGTATCGCCTTTGCCTACGATCTCTTCGATACCCCAAAAACATTGCTGGAAGTCGTGCGACCGCCCCGGTTTGTTCCAGAGTCAAAACCTGCGAAAGAACTCCTGAGGGAATTCAGAGACAGCCGTCGTTCGATTGTCATTGTCATTGACGAATATGGAGGAACAGCCGGTCTCATCACGCGCGAAGATCTCCTGGAAGAGCTCTTCGGTGATATTCAAGATGAGTTCGATACAGAAGACGTGATGATGAACGAAGTTGCCCCGCGCAATTACCTGTTCAGTGGAAGGGCGGAAATTGACGAAGTGAACGAGCGGTTCGACTTAGATCTACCCACTGGTGACTACGAAACTATAGCTGGATTTATCCTTGATCAGAGGGGGGCTATTCCCTCCGAGAATGACCGTCTCACGCTGGGAAAATTCCGAGTTGAAATCCTCAAGGCTTCACGAAACCGAATTGATCTCGTTCGATTTACAATCTCTGATTAGCTGCCTACCTTGGAATTGCGAATAAACTCAGTATTCTGAGTTACGGGACAGGCATCCTCACTGCATGGCAACCTCTGTTTCCGGTGAGCAGGCCCTTCGGTATCACTGCATCACCCCTCAACCTGAGACATCATCGGCAAGCTTGAATGATAACAGCACGTCAGTACAGTTTCACAACTCAGATCAACAACGTGTACTAACCAGCCGCCCGAAAAGACCGGAAGCATTTGGTCAGCGTACCGGGCAACACTCGCCGGGTTCGCCCGGGTGAGAGCATTTACTCACATCAATCGGGTTCCTGATCTCTGCAATGTGCATCTTCAGCTTCCCGTCCGGGGAGGATGTCGGAAACGGGTCAGCCTTGAGCTTATAATTCTTGGGCCTTATTTCGAGTTTCAGGTGGTAGGCAAGAAGCGAAATGTTTACGGCTATCTGACTCCCGACTCCTACGGTTTTCTTGCTTATCTGTGCTACACCAGACATGTGAGTAAGATATATCACTTCCCCAATTCAAATCTTTCAGGAGGGTTGATAGGATCAAGTGTGATAAGCCGGATGCGCTGCTCATCACTAACTGTAGCGCAGATTGATGTTGATTCATAGGGTTGACCACTCATAACCGACCGATTGAGCCGACTGGTACACTGCCACCTTCCCTGGATCAATCAATTTGCCATCCGAGATTTTCTATTGGTCCCACCGATACTCTAGTTCGGGGAAGTGAATCCATTTTCTTCAAAAACATCCAGAGCATATTTTCAGCACTGTGTATGACGACAGAGAGCGAGTACTCAGGCGAATACCCCCGTTTTATGCCCCTCACCTACCCGACAAACTCTATAGTCGACGACTTAGTTGCTCACTCATGGTCCTTGCGAAATCGGCATAACGGTCCTCTTGGATTGCCAGCCGCGCACTGCGCATCAGCCATGCATACAAAGCTAAATTTTGCATAGCAGAGATTTGTAGCCCTAGGATTTCATTGCACTGGAACAGATGCCGCACATAAGCACGCGTAAAGGTTTGGCTCACATAAGCATCCAGCCCACTGTCTAAGACAGTACAATCATTAGCCCACTTATGATTACGGATGTTTATCACACCATGCGTGGTAAACAGCATACCATTGCGTCCGTTACGTGTAGGCATCACGCAATCGAACATATCTACACCACGACCAATAGTTTCCAACAGGTTTGTCGGCGTACCCACTCCCATCAGGTAACGAGGTTTATTGGGCGGAAGCAGTTCGCAAGTAACGCCGACCATCGAATAGAGTGCTTCCGATTCCTCCCCAACCGAGAGTCCTCCAATTGCATAGCCCGGAAAATCCATAGCCACGAGCTCCTCTGCGGACTCGCGCCGCAGATCTGCAAACGTACTTCCCTGTACTATTGCAAAGAGTAACTGATTGCCTCCGTACAATGAACGGGTTGCCTTATACTGTGCCATGCTTCGCAGAGCCCAGTCAGCCGTTCGCCGGTTGGCTCCCCGTGCTCTTGACCAGCTGACCCCCGCCGGGGGACATTCATCCAGTACCATCATTATATCGGACCCCAGTATCCGCTGAAAGTCTACCACACTTTCCGGCGTAAAAAGGTGTCTGGATCCGTCAATGTGACTCTGAAATGTAGCACCCTCGTCGGTAATCTTGCAGCGGTTTGCTAAGGAATAAACCTGATATCCCCCGGAATCAGTAAGAATCGGACGGTCCCAGGCCATAAACTTGTGCAGTCCGCCCGCTCTCTTCAGGCACTCAGCACCGGGCCGCAAATAGAGGTGATAGGTATTCCCGAGAATAATTTGCGCACCCAAGTCCCGTTTCAGTTCACGCGGAGACAAACCTTTCACGGTTCCTGCCGTCCCTACGGGCATAAACACGGGCGTTTGTATCTCACCACGTCCCGTCACCAGTTTGCCTGCCCGTGCACCCTCGGATTCATGCGAGACTTCAAACAACATCGGACGCTATGATCTCAACAGAATCAGGCTTATTCAAGGCAACAAACAAGGCTGAGTGTGCATCAGAATCAATACCGATTGCTATGCAGTCCTGTCCATAAAAAATCAATAATACATCAGACGGAATATGCGCCATGAAATGCTTTATGTTTCCCTTCCGCCGCCAATGACGATAATAATGCAGCGCAGGCACGATCCGACAACCTGTCAGACACGCAAGGTTAATCTCGAATGACTGTTTCCCCTGACGAACTCGAAGCAAATATTCCGTCACAGCAACACTGACTTGTGGACAATAACCCAGAAATCCACCAATAAGAATCAGGCTACCAACTGCTAACTGTCCGGCCCAATACCACATGGCCATTGCGGGATTTGCAGTAATCTCTGCTGCCAGCAAACTCCAGCTCATGAACTGCACCATAACCACCACTACGATGATGGTTGATATGGCAATGATGTACCAAGCCTCAGCCTGTCGCTGGTTATCAATCCTATGTAGGAAAAGACGTCCCAGCAGCGAGCGACTGGGACACCAGCGTGCTTGAGCTGAGTAAGTGATATCGTGAACCACGTTTACTGATCAAGTTGCTGCTGGAGTGAGTCAAGTCTCGCTTCCTGGCGTTTGAGCTGCACTTCCAGGGCTAGGAGCTCCAGCTCTCTGGCCTCCAATGCCTGAAAACTTTCCGCGATTGCCCGTTCTCGTACCTCGAACGGCGCCTGCTCCATGAATCCACGCTCCTCGAAGTAGCGTTTGAACAGCCAATTATGTTTACTGGCCTCCATGAGTTCCGCGAACCTGAAAGCTCCAAGAGAAGCCCAATCAGCCATAACCCCGACACGCGCTGTGATCCTACCTAACCCGCTTATAATCTGCTGCAATGTATCCGCTGTGGACTGCGCAGATTGATACAGATCTGGCTCATTCAGGAGCTGAGCAAACGTACCCTCCCCCTCATCAAGTTTGCCCAGAATTGATTCTACACCCTCAGTAGCCTGAGTGGCGAGTGCTACCAATGCTTCCGCGTTATCACCCAGGTTGGCCATCAGGCGTTCGGTCTCCTGGGCAGTAGCAACCATACTGTTATACAACTCCGGATCATAGACCAGTTTACCCAGCGTGCCCTCCCCGGCTCGAATATCATCCATAATAGTTTCGAAGGATGTGGCCGATTGCTCGAAGCGCAGTACAGAAGCCAGTGCCTTGTCGGTTATTTCGAATAAATCGAAAGGATCAACACCAACAATCATGTCACCACTCTCGAGGAGCAGAGGTGAAGTATCTGTCCGCGGGGGATTAACCAGCACTACGATCATACTTCCCAAAAGCCCCTGCGTCTTGATTTGAGCTTGCGTATCCCGGTGCATGACCGAACGAGCCCTTGTTCGGATACCCATAGTCACTTCAATCATTCCGCCAGGCTCACTGGGTAATGCTACGCTCTGAACTGCCCCTACACTCACTCCTTGGAACTGAACGTCAGCTCCTGCACTTAGCCCTGCGACAGAATTAAACTGTGACCGAACCAGGAACCGATCACTGAACAACAATGTCCGGCTGCCTACAATAAGCAAAACCGCCGCAAAAAGCCCCAGACAAATGATTACAACGAGACCAACGCGTGCTCTACTGGACATCTATACGTTTGTTGTGTCGTAATGAAAAGATGACGGACCTTCAATGTTGCACCGCAACCGCCAAAGCATCTCGTCGTCTCTGTAAGCTGCTGTCCATGATATCTCCGAATCTGTTCCCGAGTTCATAATAATCATACAGTCTCCCATACTAGACCGGCAATACTTCCATAAACCACCGAACAAAAATATCGAAATCCCCCTCATAGAGATAATCATCCTCGGTTTATTTCAGGAATCATCCGAAAAATGCACGCAGTTCGGGATGCTCGCTCGAACGCAATTCATTTAACGTACCCTCGGCGAGAGCTTGCCCCCGGTATAGAAATACTGCATGATCAGCAATGATTTCTGCACACAGCAGGTCGTGCGTGATCGCTACCGTCGTGATTCCGCGTTCAGCTTTCAGTCGCATGATCAGGTTGGACACGGTCCGAACACTTGCAGGATCCAGTCCAGTTGTGGGTTCATCACATAACAGGATATTTGGGCGCAGGATGATCGCACGGGCCAACGCGATTCGTTTCTTTTGACCACCTGACAACTCGGCCGGATACTGTTTGGCTGCATGGGGCAGGTTTACCCATGCGATAGCCTCATGAATCTGCTCTGTTCGCTCCTGGACTGGCAGTTCGCTATGCCGTCGTAGAACAAAGTCAAGATTCTCTTCTACCGTCATTGAGTCGAACAGCGCCCCTCCCTGAAAGAGGTATCCGATCCGGAGCCGCAGCACGTTAAGATCGGACATGTTCAGTTGATCTACCCGTTTCCCTTGTACCCAAATCTCTCCGGCGTCCGGTTCAATCAGACCAACCAAATGCTTGAGTAGGACGCTCTTCCCCGTACCGGAACCTCCCATAACTGCCACCGTGCTGCCGCGCTCAGCGCTCACGGACACACCTCGCAAAATCTTCCGATCTCCAAATGCCTTATGGAGATCCTTAACGATGATTTCCGCTGGGGGCACTGACATGTCAGCCTCCGAATAGAATGAGCGAGAGACGAACCATCAGAACATCTGCCACAAGTACAAGAAGCGATCCAATGACTACCGCGCGCATGGCGGCTTGCCCAACTTCGCGTGTACCCCCACGGACGTAATACCCAGAGAAACAACCCACAATAGAAACCAGAAACCCGAAAACACTCGTCTTCGCGGTGGAAAAAATCACATCTGATAGCCGCAAACTCGAAAATGCTTGATCCATAAACAATCGATAGTCCAGATCACTTGACAGTAACGATTCCGCATATCCACCAAGGAGTGCTACAATGTCACAAGCAATGGTCAAGAGCGGGAACATCACCATACAGGCCAGAACTCGGGTAACGACGAGATACTTGAAGGGCTGCAGTGCAGCTACCTCCAGTGCATCGATCTGCTCAGTTACACGCATGGATCCCAGCTCAGCAGCTATTCCGGCTCCTAGGCGCCCTGCAAGGACCAATGAGGTGATCACTGGACCGATCTCTTTAACCACTGATAACGCCAACATGCTGGGAAGCACTGCTTCCGCCCCGAATCGTGCCAATGTTCCACGGCTTTGCATGGAAAGCACAATCCCAATCGAGCAACCTGTGACCAACACCAGAACGAGACTCTTCGCGCCAGTCTCATCCATCTGCCTGATCAGCTCCCGCCCCTCAAAAGGCCGCTGAAACAACTGTCCAAAAAACGTTCCTGCGAACGCCGCGATGTCACCAACCTGCTCAAGCGTATTTGTTATAAAGCGCATCTACCAGGTGTACTGGTACAATAGACTAAGCCCTACAGCCCCGGCATCACCACGCATGCGGGCCAGAAGCCACGAGTACAGCGCGTACTCAAT
This sequence comes from Rhodothermaceae bacterium bin80, assembly GCA_002238805.1. Lineage (GTDB taxonomy): Bacteria > Bacteroidota > Rhodothermia > Rhodothermales > Bin80 > Bin80. Next base: position 36,536 of record MPNB01000010.1, read on the forward strand.
GACCAATTCCTTGTTGCTTTCAACCGTAGTTCTTGTAGTAGTCGACTCTTTTGTGATAGGCCATTTTACGGATGCAAACAGTTTACGGGACACATACTTACCTGCGGTTACAGTCACCCCGCCTGCGGCTTCCGTGTCAATTTGTACGACATCAAGTCCCAATCCCGCCCCTGCTGCACCCGCGACCAGACTTGATAACTGACGCAGCGCTAGATCTCCGCCGCTCTGCAGTGCACTACCTCCACCCAATTGAAATGCATCAGCCGCCGGACGTCCTGTTGCCATATAAGAAATCATGTCCGCACGATCCAGCTGTACAGGTTCACTGCGCAGTTCAAGTACCAAGGACCCCGGTTCCTGTAATCGGCCAGCCGCATCCAGAAGAATCGTTACAGGTGTATCCTGTCCACTCCGATTTGGAATATCCAATACCGCCTGCAGATCAAAAAACGGATTCGTTGCCGGTCCGGCAAACGTCACCCGACCTCGACGAATATCGAAGCGCCTCCCAAACTGTCGCAGGTAACTGAGCTCCGGCACAATACTCACCGTACCCTGAAGCTCCTGCTCCTGGTAAGGCTCCTTGTACAGCGCGACCGATCCGCTCAGTAGTACATTCATTTCCGGGTTTTGCAAGCTGTGCAGGCGTACAGTTCCGGGAATACCGATAGATAGATCCATGGCAAGTGCATCAACAAGCGAGTACGTCGTTGTATCCCAGACACTCGCCCTAATGTTAAAGTATTGCTCCAACATCTGGAGATCTGCTTCGGTGAAGTGGATCATACCGTCTGACAAATCTACAGGCACGTCCTGCGGTCGAATGACCGCATTCGCCATCTCTATCTGACCGGTAAGTACCGGTCGGCGTACCGTACCGCCAAACGCCAACGAACCACTGACATCCGCTGCATAGGGGGACGTATTCACAACGCGAAAATCCTCCAACTCCAAATTTAAATCCAGATCTTCCTGTCCCGACTCTGTCAGAATTACCTGACCATGCCCCTCCACCGTACCACGCCCACTCTCGGCATTCAGCCTTTGAACATACACTGTGTTATCAGCCATAGTTGCTTCCAGCTGGAAAGCCGTGGGGGTAATCTTGAGCTGTGGCAGCTCAGCGTATCCGTCAGAAAGACTGAACTCACCAGTCAGATTGGGGGCTCCACTGAACCCTGTAATACCAATATCCGCCGTTAGTCTCCCCTGAATATTACTGATTTCTTCCTGGTTGAGGAAAGGGTTGATCCACCCGAGATTGAAGCGATCCGCCTGAAGTGTCATTGATGCTTCGGGAAAAGAAATTTCATCCTGCTTTTTAAGCCTGAGATCGAGTGGCAACAGGCCAGACATAGAAAGTGTACTACCGTCTACATGCGTAAACTGCGCTTCCGTGTCCAAACCGTTGCCCGCATAACGAATCCGGGCAGACACATCACCCACACGCTCACCCTCCGAGTTTACGACAAGATCCAGCGAGCCTTCCAACTCTGGGGCTGTTGCAGGCCCATGGAAGAATAAATCCGCAGACGCTACTCCCCCCAAACCAGGGAACCCCAAAATATCAGTGAAAGGAGCAAGACCAACGTTATAAAGACTGAGCCCCAGACGCTGCTCTCCGTCTGGATTGAGGATACCATCAAGGGCGATCTCCTGCTCCTGGCTTTCCAGTACGAAGTATCGAACCCGTATGCCTTCATCAGCCAAAATTTCCGCAGGTACTCCGATATGCCACTGCTCTTCGTTCAGATACATATCCAGCCGCTCTAGCACACCACGACGCTCCGGAATATCAATTTTTCCCTCCATATAGAGTGATCGGCGCTCATCTACGCCGATGCGCGCCTGATAACCGAGATCACTCTGTTGCCCATCTAATCGTAACCACGCCTGCTGGGCAGACAGATTTGGAACAGAGACCCGTTCGATGTCTATTTCTGCTCGATTGATTCCGGGCTTGAAATCCAACAATGTACCCTCCGCGTAACCGAAGGTCCGAAATGTGCGCATGGTTCTCCATGCCATCGGCCCAATGGTTACCCCACCGGCCCATCGAAGCGTATCCATATGGTGCATCACTTGCCCCCAAAGTGTATCTGTCTGTGCACCAGATACTGGCTCGCCCCCAGTCCAGTCGGCAAGCGGGGCTGCATTGATGATTGCTCCTCTAAATCGCAGTGAGTCTGATGATCCTCCAAAAAGTGCAACCCCTCCTTCGGCAGTCAACCATCCAGCGTTACTGGATATATCAAAATTACTTAGCCTCACCTCTCCATCTCTCATGCCCCCTTCGATCATCAACCGGTCGAACTGCACTTCACCAACTTCCGTACCATCGGCTACAATACTTGCATGATGTACCGTCATTGCTTGGAGCGTACTGCCTGCGGCGGCAACATCAAAGGAGCCAGTCAGCTGCGCATCCAAAAAGCCTAGGTCCTGCAGTGATAAATTTCGAACCGAGCCTCGCGCCAGAAATGCCGGACCAGGTTCCACACGCACACTATCCAATCGGATATATCCGTCATCCAGCGCAATCGCTGCCATCATGGCGAGCGTATCCCCCAGTGCTTGAACGTGCACTTGCCCCTCACGGACTGCCAGCGCATTCACTGTCGAGGACTCTAGCGTCAACACAGCCTCCCCCAAATCACCCCAACGTACACTGTCTATGCGTCCTTTGAGCTGGGTCGATAGCGAATCCAGACCAAGAAGCGGCCCCAGATCAATGCGTTCAAATGTACCTGCTGTCAGATCTATGGTTGGTACAGAAGAAAATGGTTGTATGATGGCGCGGACATCCAACCCTCCCGAACCTACCAAGAAACGACTGTCCATCACAGCTTCTCCATCCGTCATATCGAGTGAGACTGTTCCGCCAGCTATAGATTCATCATTCACAACAGATGGTTCCACAATCAATTCTCCATCGACATTCATAAGCCCGCTGCCGAAGAGCTGCAGTTGAGCATTCAGGTCTGTGTGCAAATTTACTCCCAGATCAGATAGGTTGATACCTTCAATCTGCCCCTGCGTCAAAACCCATCTGGGAGGGTTTGTGCCGAAATTCGTATGGCCCTGGACCAGGGCATGGCCTGAGGAAAATTCCACCTGTCCTCGCATATCCAAATCCAGCCCCTGAAGCACCATTTCTAAGTGGCTGTCAACAATCGGCACTTGCCCCCAGAAAGACGGTGCCAAATCTACCCGAACAGCTATGCTGTCTGGGGGCCAGTTGGTAGTCAGCTCAGCAGCAAGATTGAGTCTGGATTCCGCATCCTCCTGATTCATTAATGCGGGTATATCCAATTCGTGCATGTTGAGCTTCCCTGCAAGTCCAGATTCCTGACGACTAAGCTCCAATTCTAGCCATGAGGAATCAGCATTCACTGCCGCCACTAATTCCGTTCTTTCATTTTCCGAAAACAGCTGCAGCTCTCCACCCGTCACATCCAGCTGCCCTATCCGCCCTCGTGAGAGCTCTACACTAGCTACCATAGAGCTGTCCCAAGCCAAATTCAGATCACCATTCAAAACACTGCTGTGTGCGGAATTCAAGACGCGCGTGTTGAGATTTTTGAATTGACCGGTAAGCTGCCCGTTTGCTGGAAAAGGACGAATCTCTCCAGAAAGGTCTAATGAGCCCAAAGCCAGCCTGGAGTTCAATTCAACCAAGGCATTGCCCGCTTCCAATGTCCCTGTCAGTTGCATTGACTCAATCGGAATATTTGCCAACATTCCTGCTTCAAGCGCAACCTCAATGCCGCCACTTAGTGAGTCCCATGACGTGCCGTCTACACGGCCATGTATGGACCCAGTCAGTTCACCCGCCACGTCTGGCCACAGGTTTACTGGATCCAGACGTTCGAACTGCAATGTATCGAGGTTCACACGCGGGGCACCGATTCGAGCGCCTGCACGTAGTTTCAATGCAGCCCCGGCCGAGGATTCTCCGTTAAGCGCCAAATACAGTGAATCGGCCCCTCCCGTGAGCCGTGCACCTACCACAAGATCATCTACAATATTTGGTAACAGTGGACGAAGAATGGCGGTCGAAAGCGGTGCTGCCGCCACTTCCAACTCCGTTTGCTGCCCGACCTGTCCATGAAGCCTGATGTTCGCCCCCGAGCCACTAAGCACGAGGGTATCCAATTCCAATATACCACGATCAAGCTGCATCCGGAGAACAGCAAAGAGTCGCATATGGATATCCTGCCACAACATCTCCCCGTACACTGTATCTACTTGAATTGCGTCTGGTAACATGCTGCCCCGCAAATCGATGTTGGAGATGTTAACCGACTCGTCTCCCAAACCCAAACTGCCGCCCTTGATGTTAAGGACATCAATCCACAGGAAGATGGCTGCGTTAGCATCAATTTCATCTGCAGTCTCCATCACCTCAGCAGCCGACACAGACAATGTACTGTCGAGTTGCAGCGTAGGAGCGCTCAGCTCTACGTACCTTGCATGAAGACGACCAGTTAGCAACCTTCCCACAGAAAGCTCCACGCGCACCGTATCTACCTGCATGCGGTATGCCCCCACATTGCCCTCAAGCCCGCGCACTTCGAGTGAATGCATCCAGAATCCATGCAGAGATTCGAATGCAATATTCACTCTGCCAGCATACAATGCCCAACGTGCTACCGTACTCAAACCCCATGGAGTTTGTACAACCCCAAGCATGAGCACAATCCCGAGCACTATCAACCGGCGATGACTAAAACGCTGGCCCGATGCTGAAGTGGACATTAAAGCGATACCATGGATTCCTTTGTTCTTCCCCAGTCACTGCAGCATCCAAAGCGTTTGCAGCGGATTGGAGGTCAAACGGATCGGGGTTTAGTTTGGCAGCAAGATCCAATCGGACAAACCCGATCGGTGTATCATAACGCAGACCTACGCCCGCCCCCATCTTAAAATCATTAAATCTAACTTTCCCTGTATCCCTGAACCCACATTGGACCGTTACTGGGCGTGTCAGGTTGACATCTTCATAAAGTTGTTCCGTGCAGTTTTCTGCGGTCTGGGTAGAAACTACTCCCGCATCTGCAAATGCAGCCCCGTACCATTTCCCGATCAGACGAAACTGTACCTCTGCACTGGCCGCTAAACGAGCCAATCCGCCAATAGGCTCGTACACAACTCCTGTTGAAGTTGTCTCGCCGCCAGGCAGTTCATCTGTGCGAATGGCCTTTGGACCTGCCAGACCGGTACTCCACCCCCGCACATCGTCCGCACCACCTATGTAGTACCTGAGTGGATCAAAGCGGTTTTCCAGAGGCTGTAAAAACTGCGTACCAATCGTATGAGGGCCATTTGCATTGTAGAGTGTTCTGTATTCTACGTCTCCGGGCCAGATCCGCCCCGCTTTTAGTCGTCCACTAAAGCTGACAGTTCTCATAAGAGGAACGTATGCAGCCACTTGTAACTGCAGCTTGAAATAATTCACTCCAAACGGCCGAGTACCAAGCCATGACTCAATACGACCAGCTTGCTCTATGGCCGGTTGGAAGATGAGCCCGCGAGTGGGACGCAAAAAATTATCCGCCCAACCTACTGTTCCACCCAAAAAAAGCACACTCTTATCATAAGCATCCTCCGAGAGATTAGCCGTAAAGTTGGTCGTTCGACTCAGACCGTAGCGCAAGCTCAATACCCGAGTTTGCTCTAGACCGTAAATGAATGTAGTGGAAATTCCATACTCTCTTCGATTAAATTCGAAAAAATTCGATGATTCGCCGGCAAGAGGATCCCGCTCAAACTGAACGAACGGTTCCAGAATACCGCGCAAAGCACTTACCCCCAGATGAGGCTGCGTCAGCGCAACTGCCCCACGTGCCAAGCGCCCCGCTGATGCTCCAACCCCAGCCGTTGCCAACAGACCGGTTTGTATCTGTGTCGAGAGTGTTAATATCCGCGCCCCCCCTAAGAAATTGCGGTGCACCCAGCGGCCTTCCCCGATGATCCCCTGACGCTGGTGATAACCGGTTTCTGCAGAAATATGTCTGGGACGCGCACGCTGTAAATTGACCCGAACCTCCACCGTACTGTCACGCACCTGTGGCGGCGTATCCACTTGCACAACACTGAATAATCCCAAGGCAAATAAGGCGCGCTGGCCTTCAATCAAAGCCCGCTGAGAAAACAAATCGCCACGTTCAAAAGGCAACGCTCGGCGAACTATACGCCGGTCAATCTCGGGGGCACCGCTGATTTCGATATCGTTGATATAACCAAGAGGGCCGACATCTACAAAAAAGCCGATATCTGCGGCATTGTAAACTGAATCAATGCTGACCGAAGTGTTCAGCTCAGCAAAGGCATACCCCTGATCTTTCAGCCAGCTCAGAACCTCATCTTCAATCTGAACGCTCCCGAAGTGTGTGAAAATATCACCGACTTCAAAGCTCGTTCGATCTCGAAAATCAATCCATACCGCGCGCGACTCCGGATCCAGACTCTGTGCCAGATATCCTGCTTCTGAATAAAACCCGACATCCTGAATGATCACCGGAGGGCCCTGTGTGACGTTGAATCGAATCGAGACGGTATTGGACGCTCTGTTCAGCGTAGAAGTCCCATAATCCACATAAGTATGCAGGTAACCGGCTTCCCTGAAGGCCTCACGTAGACGAACTACATCTCGCTGCAACTCAATGGGATTGAGCATATAGTCTTCTGTTTCCGCCTGCCTCAACAGCCTCTGCAACCAAAAGCGCCTCGGGATTGCACGTATGGCTGTCACTGCGCGCAGCTCAGAAACAGTAAACTGCGGAACATAGCGATCTGCGTCAGTATAGCTGAACGCTACACGTCGCACTATCGTATTCTGATCTACTTCCAAAAGATCTGACTGCGCCAAAACCAGTGGCATGGGCACGACCCAGAGGAGGGTGAGCCCGAGCAGACCCTTCATGACGATTTAGGCCGAAGCTTTACGCTTTTCGTAGATGGGGGGACGTCCCAACAGGATCGTGTCTCCTGTTATGCGACAGACGCCAACATCATTTAAGCTGTGAATCTCGAACATGATATCCAACATCGACTGTTCGAGTATACTGCGCAATCCACGTGCACCTGTACGCATAGCACGCGCACGCTCTACAACACCACGTAGCGCGGATTCATCAAAAATAAGATCAATCCCATCAAGTGCAAACAGCTTCTGATACTGTCGCACTATAGCATTTTTGGGCTCCGTGAGGATGCGCATCATCTCCTCCTCTGATAAAGTCTTCAGTGAGGCCGTGACCGGCAAACGTCCAATCAGTTCGGGGATCAGCCCAAACTGTATCAGATCCTCCGGTTCCACAAACTGCAGCACCTCGGCATCCGATTTGTCGTAGCGTTTTTTCTCTACGGACGTAAAACCAATCCTGTTTACGTTGAGCCTGCGAGCAACGATTTCCGGGAGTCCCTCGAATGCGCCACCACAAATAAAGAGAATGCTGCTCGTATCAACATTGATCAGGCTTTGCTCCGGGTGCTTGCGTCCGCCTTTGGGGGGAACTCCCGCTACCGTCCCTTCCAGTACTTTGAGTAACGCCTGCTGCACCCCCTCTCCCGATACATCCCTCGTAATGGATGCATTGTCGCTCTTGCGTGCAATCTTGTCTATCTCATCAATAAAGATGATTCCGCGTTGTGCATGCTCGACTTCAAACTCCGCTGAACCCAATAGACTGGACAAAACCGTCTCCACATCCTCCCCTACATAACCTGCTTCGGTGAGGGTGGTCGCATCGCTAATCGAAAACGGTACATCCAATATCCTCGCGAGCGTACGTGCGAGCAGAGTTTTTCCTGTCCCGCTTGGTCCCAAAAGCAGGATGTTTGACTTTTCCAACTCAACGTCCCTGAAATTCGGTACGAACCCCTTCGATTCCACCCGCTTATAGTGGTTGTATACCGCAACTGCCAACGTCTTTTTTGCCTGTTCCTGCCCAATCACATGGTCATCCAGGGCGGCCTTGATTTGCTTGGGTAGCAACCGTTTCCGGCGGCGTTTCCTGGGACGTGATGGGGGTTTTCTCTCCAGAGTCTTACCGTCGTCCACAATGACTCTGGCATCTGCAATGCATCGATCACAGATAAACACATCCTGTCCTGCGACAAGAGAGTTAACCTCGTCGCTTGTACGATTGCAAAACGAGCATTTCAGTCGACTGCCATCCCCGTTATTGTCCATGGCTAAATACTATTCTGTGGTTGCATTGGCATTGGGGGTTGGCATACGTGCGTTCACCTGCGCCAACCATGCATCCAGTGCTCCCGAAAGTTCATTGACTGTTTCTTCATGAATGGACGCCAGATCATGCAGTTCGGTTACATCATCGGCGAGATTATACAATTCTTCCCTACCATCTTCATAAAACCGAATAAGTTTCCAGTCCCCACGTCGCACCGCACTCCCCGGGCTCCCGCCCTGATTACCATAGTGTGGGTAATGCCAGTACAGATCGCGCTCGGGCGCACGACGTTCGAGGAGTAAGGGCAATAACCCGACGCCGTCGGTAAAGTCCGGCTCAGGCTGTCGAGCTATTTGTAATAACGTAGGCATAAAATCCGGGCTCGTCACCGGCGTATCTTCAACCCTGCCCCCTGCCAGAAGCGCTGGCCAACGCACGAGCAATGGCTCACGAATACCTCCTTCATAGAGCCATCCCTTGCCAGCCCGCAACGGCAGGTTACTCGTTGGATGTCCTTCCGAGGTGGACAGACCGCCGTTGTCTGACGTGAAGATCACTACGGTGTTCCTTGCAAGATTCAGTTCATCCAATGCCGCAAGTACCGTGCCAACGGCTTGATCCATAGCTTCAACCATAGCTGCATAAACGGCATGGTTCTGAGTTTGCCGCACCCGACGCTGTCCCTCTGTGCCCCATATCGTTGGGGCAGCGGGCTTGGCATCGTACTTAGCTTCAAGATCGGCCCTCGCCACAAGTGGCGTGTGCACCGAATAGAACGATAAATAAGCCAGAAACGGCTGATCCCTGTTCTCCGAGATAAACTTAACCGTTTCCGCAGCCAACCGGGCCGGCAAATGCTCCCCTTCCGGCCCATCTTCCAACCGTGGATTATCGTAAGGCACAAAATATTTTCCCCGCCCATATGGTCCACCTGCTTCCCAACCGCCCCTGTTAACTGCAAAGCCGTGATCTTCCGGATACGATCCCTCATGTCCTAAGTGCCACTTGCCCGCCCAAAATGTAGCATACCCTGCAGCTGACAGCGCCTCTGCAAGGGTAACCTCTTCATGCGGCAACTGGGGTTCATATCTTGCAGGGAGTAGCGGTTTGTTACGGGTCCAGTGCCTGGATACACGATCAGGCTGGGGAGCTCCAAAATAATCCGTTGTTGCCATCCGGGCAGGGTAGAACCCGGTCATTATACTGGCTCGCGTCGGACTACACACAGGGGCTGCCGCATACCCTTGCGTGAAACGTACGCCCTCGGCCGCCAGCCTGTCGATATTGGGAGTTTCGTAAAAAGTGTCGGGATTGTAAGCACCAACATCCATATAACCCAAATCGTCCGCCAAGATGAATACAAAATTCGTTGGTTCTTCAACGCGACAACTCGAGAACAGTACGAGTAATGTTAAGCCTGTAAAAAATCTCATTTCTTCAATATGGAGTTGAGCACACTGTCTGCATACTTATTACGCAAACGACGTTCTCTATAAAGATGTCGGGCAGTTTCACATACGCGTGCAGTATAGTACGCGTTAAATCCTCCTCCTGCAACCACTGCAGCCAATGGGATCACTTGCGCCAGCTTCAATTTCACCAGACGCATTCCAAGTACACGGGCGGTGCCACGCAACGCAACACCAACCGTCGCCTGTTCCATCACCGAACGTGTATGCTTACGAACTAAATCCCCTGGATGTCCATCCTTTTTGCTTTCATCCTGCGTAGCCACGCTCAGGACGTTCAGAGCGTAGTTACGCTCTTCCGGCACACTTATATCGTAACCGCAGCACAACGCGATCTGTCCTGTGACCCGAAGATTAAGTGCAACCAACGCTACAATATCAGGAATCAATCCGGCTACTCCTGCAAGTCCCGCAGCTGCACCGTGGGCAGCCGTCAGACTCTGGTACCGAAGATCCAAACCACCGATCACATGGTCAACCGCTTCCAAATCCAGGTGCGCAATATCCGAAAAGGTCTGCACTTCATGACCCTTTGATCGAAAAGATTTAAGTGTAGCCGTGCGCGAGGTGGTATCCTGTGTGATTTCATTGGCACACTGCACCAGACCAACTACCAGATTGTCCAGCGTCCATTCGACACCTGGAATCTGCATTGCATGTTTCGATACCTGTTTGAGCGGCTGGTTCAACCATCGGACCTTCCTGCGCAACCAAGATGGTTCCTGGTGCCGCCAGGCATAAATCTCCCGAAGCACGCGCTGTTCGTATGGGCTAGGTTTGCTCACGAATTCACTGATTGCCAGTATTTATACGACATTCTCGCCAATTGTTGTTTAGTTGGCAATGGGCCAGTATACACCAAAGCGCCACTGTTGCGCCGGAAGCGGATAGTCTGGAACCAGTTCGTTACCCGACATGAGGCGTGTGCCACTGGTAATATTTTCGTAAATGATGTACACGGTTGCTGTACGAATGCCTCCCTCAACGACCAGATCTAAGGCGTAGGATGCATCGACAGGAGTACGCTCAGCAGACGGAATTACCAGCAGTCCGGTAGGTGCATGCAGTGCACGGCTGATCATCGCACTCCACGATCGCCCACGCACCGATGCATTCAACCGCAGATCCCCGGTGAATAAAACAGCCTTGAACCCTAAGCGTCCAGACGAGAACCACTCAGGAAACAGACATCCTGCATCAAGCTTGGTTTCACCTGTACCTGTCATAGCGGAGTTCAGAGTAGCATACAACCCTCGCTCTGGTTCGGATGCAATATTCAGCCGGATACCTGCACCAAACGTCGTGTATGTGTCACTGACGACCTGCACAGAGTCTATGATTATCTCCCTGTAGTCGGGTGCATTCTGTGCGTTTGCCACAAATCCGTACGGCTGTACTGAAAATCGCCCCATATGCAGCCCAACTCCCCCGCTTGCCTGCGTAATACTGCCCGACTCTGCCATACCATCGACCAGGTATTCCCCCCATCCAGTAAGAGGGCTTGGCGCCGCGCTGTGGCTTAATTCCAGGTATGGCCGGATGCTGGAAAGCGTCGATTCCCAGCGAAGGCGTCCACCCGGCGCCCAGTCTCCATTCTGTTGGCGCATGATTCCCTGGGCAAGTAGGTACCCCGTTTTGAACTGTAGTGAATCTCTGACCTGGACCTCAATTGATGAAGCGCTGTGCCCGATTGGCAAAGCGACGCCCGAAGAGATACGCTGTGTGTATGCATCTCCCCGCACATGCAATCTGTGTCTACCAATACGGAAGTTACGCTGGACCGTGGCGCCCAGTCGCCGTGCGGCAGCACCGACACCCTCGTAGTACAGGGATTGTGTGGATAAATAAACTGACGCAATCAGGAAACGGGTAGTGAGCGTGGACAGAAAATCATTGCGGACTAGGCGTCTCGTTCGACTCTCACCGCTCACTTGCGCGATCAGACGATTATAGCGCGCCTCTCCTGCCCCCAGGACTCCACTGTGGGCACCTAAACGACGCTGGTTATGCAAATAAAGTAGTTCCAGGGACCATGTATACTGCTGGTAGCGCGTACGCAAGAGCAACTGTCGTTGTCGCCGCAATCGACTGCCAGGATAATCTCCTGCAACGGCCGCACCACTGTAAGCAAACAAACCCTGAAATTTACCCGGCAGACCAAATAGGCGATTGGTCTGCTGTGCATGCAACGCAGTAACACGCTGAAGTCCGTGGGCACCAGCCTGATAATGTAATTGCGTGTGCGGCTTCCTAGTATCTGCAGTACGCAACTCTGTCTGAATACCTACCACTGCACCTGGCAACCCGGGATCTATTTTCGGGTATCTTAGGAGTGCGGTTGGAAGCAGATCGTACCTCGGGCGTCCAGTAAGCAGATCGTTAAAAGGGATCGGGCCGAAATACAACTGAGCTACTTGAGGACTAAGCCCATTAACACTCCAGGCAGTTGGCCAGGCAAACGCCCCAAAATCATAAACAAAGGAACCCGGCACTCCCGAAAGCACGTAAGTGATATCGTGATCAGCGGACAACAATGCTCCTTCGAGAGAGTCCTCCTCAACACGGAAGGACATAAACGATCGCACGGTGTCTACCGGGATCTGAGCGCGTGCAATCGGCACACTCAACACCGCCACGCAAAGCAGGGCCGCACGGAGCGGGTACATACTACAACCGAAGATGCAAGTACGCCAGGTTCTCTTCGTCAAAAAGGCGCTCGGTCACCGAAAACGTATCGTAGAAGTCTGTTTCGTCCGCTACATTACCTGCAATGAGCATCGTCAACTGATCTGGCGTGATGGGTAACATACTTCCCGCGAAGCGCATACCGATCTGCACAAAAGACACAGGCACTTTAATTTTTGGCCGAGGATTGTGACCAAGCGCACGGGTGACAACATCCAATAACTCAATGTAGGTCAATCGGCGGCGACCAACTGCAGCGATTGTCTGCGCATGTGCATTCGGGAGTGTCAATGCCTGAACAACAGACTGGGCGACCTCCTCAACCGCGATCGGCTGCATCTGGTAAAGCCCACCGCCAAACACTGGTAAAATTGGAAAGGGTTTAATTAGATTGCTCGCCAGAACAGTGCAAAACTCCTCCCGCTCCATTCCCGGATCCCCAAAGATCAACCCAGGGCGAAGTACACACCAGTGTTCCAGGCCCGACCTGCGTACGGCTTCTTCGGCTGCCCATTTTGTGGTTTGGTATCGTGTTGCCCCCTGTTCTGAAGCACCATTGGCACTAACAAAGATGAATCGTGGCACACCTACCGCTTTGGCTGCGTTCACAACATTCTGTGTTGCACGCGTGTGGAGCATTTCGAAGGTGACCTTCTTGCGCGGAATCTCTTCAATGATCCCCACCAAATGAACCACACCATCCATCCCCTGCATGAACTGCTCCAGAGCACCATTGATATCAGAGCGAACTACTTCCACATTCCTACTCTCAAAACCTTCCGGCACTCCACCTCGCCGAATAAGTGCACGGACTTCGTGCCCTTGTGCTAACAGTTCGCGTAGCACATAGCGGCCAACAAAACCCGTCCCCCCGGTTAATAGTATGCGCATGTTGATACAGGAATACAGATACTACGCCTACAATTACTCTAGGATGCCAAATTACTCGACTGAACTATGCGCATAATCGCCGGTACTTTGCGTGGTCGCAAATTATTACGCCCCAGCGGCCTGCAGACACGGCCGACCACAGATCGTGTACGAGAATCATTGTACGGGCTTATTGAAGCCAGAGTCTCCCTGCAGGGCGCGCGTCTTATGGATCTTTTCGCGGGCACCGGCGCCCTTGCGCTTGAAGGTATCAGTCGAGGTGTATCCAGTGCCATACTCGTGGAAGCTAACCGAAAGGCTGTGTCTGCTGCGCGAAAAAATGCTGAGTATCTCGGCGTTTCGCAACAATGTAATTTCTTATGCGCTGACGCCGTAACCTATCTGAAACGTTACCAGGGACTTCCACTGGACCTCATCATTGCTGACCCACCATATGAACTTGCTACGATGCTTGATCTGCCGGATCTTGCAATCCCATGTTTGCGCCCGGATGGCTTGTTCGTAGTTGAACATGATGCAAGAGTACGCTTTTCAGAACATCCCGCTCTTGATACTACACGCAGTTATGGTCGTACCAAAGTGAGCGTATTTCAGACATGATCACATGACATTGGCAGTATACCCAGGGACCTTTGATCCCTTCACACTTGGTCATCTGGACATAACGGAGCGTGCGCTCCGCCTGTTCGACAGACTCGTCATCACGGTTGCAGTCCATACCGATAAGTCAACCCTGTTATCCTCAGAGGTACGTATTGATCTGATACAACAGGCTACTGCACACCTTGATGGTGTGCGCGTGACAAGCTTTGAAGGCCTGATTGCCGAGTACGCACGAAATCTGGGAGCGTGTGCGCTGGTACGTGGCTTACGTACCCCACGTGATTTCGACTACGAATCGCAGATGGCCCATATGAATCGCAGGATGGTACCTGATCTCGATACGGTGTTCCTGCACACATCTGCCGCTCACGCCCTGACCAGTTCCTCGCTAGTTCGTGATATTATGCACTGGGGGGGAGATATTCGCCCCTTCGTTCCCGCAATGATTGCAGAGGCGCTCATGAATAAATAGTATCTGCCAGTTAGTGGCTGTATTCTGGATTATGGATCCATGTTCAACTTTAACCGAGCACATCAGATGGCTTAAGAGCGCAAAAACGTGGCTTCAAAAAGACCTGTTTGTCTACACCGATGAGATTCGATCTTCTTTGAACGCGTTTTACCAAACGTTGAACAAGCTGCTTTACCGTCATGGTTTGATGCGTTTGTTGAGGGGAAAACCCTCTACCATTTATGCAAGTAGGAAACGAGTACAGTTTGCTATGAATTCGATTCATGTTTTGTGAACTGGGGGAAGGGCTTCCTGTTAGATGGAGCTAGATCATCGAGGAACATGTTCTGGCTGCCCGGATCCGCCAGCGATGACCGTGGACACTCAGCATGAACTACCATCGGGAGTCTGCGAGAACTAGGGTAGTTTCCAAGCGAGAAAATCCAGTATTCGGTGGATCAGATTAGGGGGTATGTTTGGCGCATCGGCAATATCCGGCCAATGGAACATGGAGAGACGAGACGAATAGCATTGCACTATGTTCAGTCTTTCTATATCATGATTCGAGTAATCGTCATCTTGGGGTTAATAGCTTTGGTAGTGGCTGGTGCTCGTGCCCAGGATCGGCCAGATCGACTAATGCTGGAAGCTGGTCTGGTGGGTGGCAATTCAATCGCGTGTCCAGGACACTATGTGGGCATAACCGGGCGAATAGCTGGGCGCGCATCCCTCTACGGCATGGTGGAGAATTTTCGGTGCGCTGATCTTGTGGGCAATGCTAACCGACTGGGATTAGCTTTTAGAATTGGTCCGTCCAAATGGCTAGTGCGACCCTCACTCCGTGGAGGAATTGAATACGACGGCGGTGAGTTGTCACAGCATTTTGCGGCGGGTCTGACTTTGGGACGCCGTCGTGGGGCACGATTTATTATCCATGTGGGAGAGATATCAAACGGTACTGCATTGATACTTTTCCAGATGGGTGGTTACCTGTCGTTCGGATCGTAGCTGGTCGGGGCAAGGTCACGCTGAAGAGAGCAAGGATTTGTTATTCGGTCGCAATGGATTGTGCTGGTCAGACCTGCGCTGTATTATCGGCAAAGGTACTAGGCTGGCCTTTTTCTTACCATCTTTACGGCCGTAGAGTTGGGTCCGAATAAACATGATCAAGAGGAGAAATGAATACTGGTGGATACTACACAGGGAACAGGGGGAAGTCCGCCAGCACATTATGACACTACAATGTCTTTTCTGGGCAATTCGGAGGAATCGGTCAAAAAGGCAGATTGGGCCGAAATAGGCCCTCTATAGGAGGGAAAATGAGAAAATTGGAGACAAAAAACCGGTTTTTTGTCGGACCGGATGGCGAAGTCAGGTCACAGATATAATTCTCCAATAAAAGCGTCGCTTATCACCACTGAGCTTGATACGAAACATGAATCTGGTTGCAGCCCGATGGCGTTGTAGCCGCCTGTGCCATTTCCACGTTATTGCTCAATTTCCTCTTCAAGGTGCCCCTCAATCCCGATTATACGACCCATAATCTTGTTTACCCGTCCGTTCAGAGTATACACTCGGTCACTTAGACGACCAAGCTCTGTCCTGAGATCTTTAAGTTCCTCCCTCACTTCAGCTCTGAACTCTTTCATTTCAGCTCTGAACTCTTTCATTTCAGTTCTGACATCCTTGATTTCAGATCTAACGTCCTTGATTTCAGATCTAACATCCTTGATTTCAGACCTAACACTGTCTCTTAGATTATCTATAGAGCTTGACAATTGCCGAATCTGCGGCAAAATTATGCCAAGTACGCTTCCTATTACAAGAAAAACTGAAACGGCTGCCGTTATGATCGTGTCAAGCATGGGGCCATGTACCGCGTACTTCGGAGTTCAAGCTTACCTCTGGAAAAGACTCTGGGAAGATTTGATCGGACACGATTGTCGCTGAGAATTAATCATCAGTTCAGTACGCTGTTGGAAGGCGGGTTTTTGGATCGAAGGGGAATGTTTTTGCAATTGGTTCGCGCCAGCGAAAGATCCTACTGTCGTTGAGCAGGCCGGTTGGCCAGTAAACAGGTTCCCATCGACCTTGTCCCGAAATCGCCAGACTACCTCGATTTTGACCTTCATCTAAGTGTTTCGACTCGTCATCCATTGTTCATTCACATTCGAATCTACGACTCACACCTGACAAGGTCCTACACCTGTCTTTTCCAACTCGCTCACCACAGCATCTCTTAAATGCCGCAGCCGTGGAGGGTTGCAACCTCCGCCTGCTGGCAATTGCGGGAGTCTTTCCCCATCCCTTATACAGTATCAGTACATTTTAACTGACTTATTGCTTTTCCTCCTTGTATTTTCGTGGCACACTCTGGCAGGCACTACTTATCAATAATTCTCTGAAATCCTAACGCACACCTGTGATGATCGCTGTACTCGACTTATGGCACGAACGATGAAAAACCTATTCGAGCGTTGCAGAGAGAACTTGCTCTCCCTCGCGGATTGGTATTCTGAAAACGCCGGGAGCCGGAATGAGGCTACCACGCGCCTACATCTCATCGACAAAACTCTTTCTTGATTGCCTTGGATGGGATCGGTCCAAAGTCACTGTTGAGGATTCCCATGAAGGTCGCTACGCCGACTACGTTTTTTCTTCGCCCCGACAAGTGATGATAGTCGAGGCGAAGAAAAACGATGCTACATTTGAACTGCCTGCTGGTTCTCGGCAACTGGAATTGGCATTGACTACCCTGCGACATGGTAACACGAACCTTCGTTGCGCACTCGATCAGGTCGCCAGTTACTGCCAAGAGCGAGGAGTCCCGGTTGCCTGCATTGCAAATGGACACCAGTTAGTTGCCTTTATTGCGGCTAGAAGCGATGGGATCGCTCCCATGAAAGGAAGGGCTCTCGTTTTTAACAGCTTTGACTCGATGCAGCAGAATTTCTTGGAACTGTGGCAGGCATTATCAAAGGATGGAGTATTGGAAGGATGGTTATCTCGTCGCTTGTTTGGCGACGCTGCCCCAATCCTTCCGTCCAAGATGTCTGACGGGATTCGAGCCTATCCAGGACACCAAAGGCGAAATTCATTACAAACAAGTTTGCAGGTCCTCAGTGACCTGATCATAGAAGACATTGCCCGACATCGCGATCACGAATACCAATTTCTGACTGATACGTACTGCACGAGTGGAGCTCTGTCACAGTATGCTGAGACAGCAAAACAAATCTTGGGTACGAGATACTCGGCACTCTTTGACGATTCTTCACCTAGCCCACAGCTTACGCCAGCAGTCACTAAGAAGGGCATTAGTCAAAAATTATGGCTGATAGTCTCTCGCAGCGCCCGATCCTGCTTATAGGGGACGTCGGTGTTGGTAAGACGATGTTCATCAGGCACCTTATGGTTACGGATGATTCCGGTCTATTCGAAAGCGTTGTGTCCCTGTATATAGATCTTGGAAAACAAGGCACCCTCTCGTCTAGTCTTCGCAACTTTGTTGTGCAAGACATGATCCGTCAATTGCGCAAAGATCATGCTGTCGATGTCAACCAGCGCAATTTCGTCCGCGGAGTGTACTACGCCCAATTGAAGCGCTTCAAGAAGGGTATTTATGCTGATCTTCTAGAGCACGATCCGAAATCGTACCGACTCAAGGAGATCGACTACCTCAACGAGCTAATCTCGGTCAAGGAGGATCACTTGAAGTCCTCATTGGATCACCTCTTGAGGGCGAGGAAGAAGCAGATAGTCGTTTTCTTGGATAATGCGGACCAACGAAATGAGGAGACGCAGGAGGCTGTTTTCCTGATAGCCCAAGAGCTGGCTGCAAAATGGCCGGTTACGGTTTTTATGACGCTTAGACCAGAGACCTTTCATCAATCCCAGCGGACAGGAGTCCTCAGTGGATATCATCCAAGAGCATTCTCTATTGAACCTCCTAGAATCGACCTAGTAGTTCGACGGCGACTGGAATTCGCCAGACAAATTACTAGCGGAAATCTTAGTCTGGTGACGCTACCAGACCTAATAGTTGAGACCGTCAGTCTGGACTCGATGATTGCTGCTTTCCTCCACTCAATAGATGATAACGAAGATCTGATCAAGGCAATCGACAATATGAGCGCTGGCAACATCCGTACGGGATTAGACTGGATCAGGCAGTTTTTCGGCAGTGGTCATATTAACACAGATAAAATCTTAAACATTCTGAAGGTGCAAGGGAGCTACATAGTTCCTCTCCATGAATTCCTACGGACCGTAATCTACGGAGACAACCGCCATTACGATCCCAACAGCTCTCCGGTAACAAATCTGTTTTCCGTACCCAGCATTGATCGCCGTGAACATTTCTTGGTCCCTATTTGCCTAACGGTGATACGTCGTACTACTGACAACGATGGCTGGTTGGACACGGGTACTCTGATTGATCGTGTACAATCATTCGGTTTCCAGCTCAAACAGATAAACACTGCGCTTCAGAAGAGTACTGAGCGCGGACTGATTGAAACTAGTGGGCGGCGGCTGTTCATCCGCAGACTAAATCCACCCAAAGCAGTGCGAATCAGAACTCCAGGAGTGTATCACTTGGACTATCTACCTCCCTTGTTCGTATATGTTGACGCGGTTGTCGTTGACACACCAATCCTCGAGACTGGGTGGCGATCACAGATAACACATACGGAATCGATAGAGCCTAGACTTGATAGGGCTGAGTTGTTCTTGGAGTATCTCGACGAATCATGGCAAAAATTCACTGCCAACGATACTGGATTCGACTGGTTGACCGTATCTAGCCAATGCCGTACTGGTATCCACAAAATACGAAAACGCTTGCAGCGAAGAACCCATCGCTCTGTTAGCTAGAACAAGCGTCAGCCGGTGTATCTACCGTGCACACAACTCGAAAACCACAGTGTTCACGGCATAATGGAGGCTGTTCTACCCGTGCATATTCCAGTTCCAAGCACGTATCCGTCGCGTTTAACCCGAGCTTGTCACGCGTAGTAATATAGAAGACACAAAACTTGGGTTGGGTCGGGCAAGACGAAATCGGACAACCGGCATCTTCAGAGCAACAGACACGCGCTGAATAGAGAGTATCACGCGTAGACGGCCGTTCCTATGTCTCTGCCGTCGCTAACCTTTGGCAGGTTTAGACGCTACCGCTGACTTCAGTGACACTACCCCTGGATTCGGTGACACGATCCTTGGCTTTGGTGTCACTACCCTCTGGCTTCGGCGGCTTTACCGCTGGCATGGGCACGTTCACATTAACCGGGGGCAGAGAACCCCGGAATTCGTCCGAAACCGGTTTCGTTGAGGTTTTTGTCTTAGACATTGATCCTGCCCGTGGGATAGTGAGTGTTGAAGTACTGCTCCGTTTCCTTCTTGGCTAAAGCCAAACGTTTCTCGTTACGGGGTAGCGGACCAATCTTAAAGTGAGCGCGTTCCAACGTGGCTTTCTGTTCCCTTATGTCAATTGTTAACCGATTAATCTCCCGGTTTTTCAACAGGCCTTCTGAAACTTCGTACCACTGGCGCTCCGCCTGTATCAGCAACCCTTGAAGCTCTGCTTTAAGGCCAGCGGTGTCCCGTATGCGCCGTCGAGGTGGAAAGTAGGGCATTAGCGCGTGGACTATGGCCGTGAGCACTATCACAGGAGCAGCCCAGAACTCGGCTGCATCCCCTAGTACGACCCATAGGGCCAGACCAAGACCAGACAAAATAGCCAACGCAGCATCCAAGCCGTGCTGAAACTTGGCAGCAGCCTCGTGGTGGACATGTAGGTACTCCATGTGAGCCTTCAACTGGAGCATTTCGTTCCAGAACTCTACCTGATAGTCACGGGGTTCAGCCATCTATGTGTGTCTGACCAGTGAAGCACAGAATAGAACGTGCCTCCAGTCGCTAAAACGGAAGTTACCCCCTATACTGGGCTAATCGGCGTTAGGTTCCTCTGATTTAGTCACTTCGGTATGGCATTTCCGCAGTTTTGAGCTAGAAACTCGTGGATTCAGTTGGTTTTGAGTCGTTTTTTATAGAATTTCGGGGAAATTTTGATCAAATTTATATACCCATGTACATTTCAAAATCCCCAACCGTAACTCCAACCCCACCGAGCTCACCTGGGAGTCTAAATGGGTCAACGGAAAAGTCGTCAAAACCACCCTTGCCAATCCCACCAAACTTCCCCTTGAGCTCATCCTGTAGATCAGGATCCTTCCGCAGAATGGGATCAGGCGTCAAAGAGGCCTTCGGCATTCAAAGCAATACCGCCACGGTCATGTAGTCGCTGTATTGGGCATGATGAATCAACTGGAGCTACCACAACTCATTGCCCCGATAAACTCCCGCAACCGCCGACTGATTCTGGGAATGATTACTACACGGGTGTTAAGACCTGTCAGTAAGCTCTCCACCAGTTCCATGCTGGATCAGTGCACCTATTCCACGACACTCAACCCCGTCCAGAGAAGGCACAGAACCAATAAGTTTTTGGGTGGGGCGAAGTATTCTCGGCGAACCAATCCAGCCAATATTCCAAGAAGCAAAAGATGCGATTCTAGCAGTTGCGGACCAGTTCGTTGAAGACCGTCAACGCGGAGCCACCAAGAAAATGACCAGAAGTTGTGGGGCCATGTCCACCAAACCTGGGCGCAAAAGGGCTTAAAAAGCTGGTGATCCTGGGCGATGGAATGTCAACTGAAACCGGTCATAGCCATCACCAAAACCATTAAAAACACTTGTGGGACATCATCTACACGATTGTCCCAAAGGTCAGCAACGGGCCTGGGATAGCATCATCAGTCGGGGCAAAACCTTCAAAGTTTGGTGTAGGGGATTCCGCAACAAACAGCGATTCGCGAATGCTCTTTACTCTTATCTTGAAAGATTTGATCTATACCCCAAAGGCTTCCCAAAATGAGCTTCCCCTTAAAAAGGATGAGGAACCTTCACTAGAATACCCATACTAAGCACGAACAACATTGTGCCCTATTTCTCGGATTTAGACTGAAAATGTCGTACTGGCCATCCCCTGCCCCTTGTCGAGACTGATGCGGTTTTTTCTCCGATTGACACGGCGGGATTGACATGCTTGCTGGCTTATGGGCTGCTCTCCTGGATCACCCGTAGTTCAGGAGATCCCTCGCTTCATCTGTTTCTTGGGCTCTCCATCTGTGTTGCTGTAACCACTTTTGTCCTTTACGCCTATTATCGTCGTCATCCCGATGAAAAATTCCCCGTGACTCGTCTTATCGGCTGGGCTGTCGCATTCCGCATCTGCGGACTGATTGGCGGCCCCTTCTACGAGGACGATTTCTATAGATACCTGTGGGATGCTTTTCGCTTCATTCAAGACGGTACCCCTTACGGCCTGCCGCCTGAGGCCTTTTTCAACGACGTGAATGTGCCGGATCAGTTTCAACGTATCCTGAATGGTATCAACTATCCCGAATTACCGACAATCTACGGACCAGTGACACAATTGGTCTTTCTAGGGGGATATGGACTTAGCCCTGGCAGCGTCACCACATTGCAGGCGCTCATGCTGCTTTTCGACCTGATGACCATCGGGCTGCTACTTCGACTGGCACCCGCACGGGTGGTACTACTGTATGCTTGGAGTCCACTGGTGGTCAAGGAAATTGCCTTTACTGCCCATCCTGATGGGGTTGCTGTATTTCTTGTGCTCGCCGCGGTGGTGCTAGTTTGAAGGGACAGGCTCTACGGCGCTGCTATCTTTTGGCTTTGGCAGTGGGCGCCAAAATTCTTGCCCTGCTCGTTGTACCGTTTATCCTAGTCCGAGCACGTTTACGTGTATGGGGACTCTTTTTTTGGAATACTGGTGCTGATCTATTTGCCTTTTGTTTTGCAAGGCAATACAGACCTGCAGACGCTACTCGTGTTTGCCCGCGAGTGGGAGTTCAATGCCGCCTTGTTTAGTTTGTTAAAGCCTTGGATGCCCAATTCGTTGGCCCGGACGCTGTGCGCTCTCCTGCTCACAATAGCAGTAGCCAGCTACTATTTGGTCTACCGGCGAATAACTCCCGGCACAATTGTTCGGGGAGACTGGATCTATGGCGGGTTGTTTGCGCTCTGGCCGGTCGTAAATTCCTGGTACCTGCTGTGGCTTCTTCCCTTTGCGGTGATTCGTCCAAGTGCTTGGACGTGGACGGCATCTGTTGCGGTGCTGTTATCGTATATCACAGGACTGAATTTGGATAACATGGACATGCATCCATTCGCACATCCAGACTGGGTACGCCCGTTGGAGTATGGCTTGATTCTGCTGGCTTTGGCCTATGACATATTCAGATGGCGCCGAATGTCCGACCATATGCCAGAGCAAACTTGTGTGCACTCAGATCCGTAGGCCAGACGGGAACTGCAACCGGCGGTCTGAATCCTATACGGAAATCAGATTTCTCCGAAGCAATACGCAGTTACTGAGTACGTAGTTCATTAAGACGCCAATCATACTCATGGTCCAGCGATCCCTCGAAAGCTTTCAGTTGCTCCTCCAAGTCCTCTTCGGCGTACTTCTGCAGATGCGCCAACACGCCTGCCTCAGAGTTCCCAAAATCCTCGATGTACCAAAAATACAGGCTGACGTAACTCCGAATGCCTCATCTAAGAACTCCACAGCACGCAGATCATTCACGAATTCTTTCGCACATTGATCCAGCAACCGCTCCAAGTTAGCTGCCGTAAATGCCTCTGATGCCAAATTTGGACAGCCTAAGCTGGCGCAATTGACCGCATAATGAATACGATTGTCCTGCCAAATCGGACGCAAGATATCGTGCTCAATATTGTCTAGTGTTAGGGGAACTCCTGCAACAGTTGCGTGGACATCTTTCCATGGCCCCGTATCGGGTGTTTCTCCATTGTGAATCTGGAGAATCGATTCAATGGGGTAGGCGTCCACAACTACTCGCACGGTCACCGCATTGTAGAGATTGATCCAGTATGCCATCTGAACATCCCGTGAATACTGGCGAGGATCCAACTCCTGAAGATGTTCTAAGTATCTATTAAGACGCTGCCGGTTCGCTGTGTTCGCCTGCAGTGCACGGTAGTCAAAAAGATGGACACCGGATGGATCGTCGGTGATTAGGTAAGCATCCAGAACTGCCTGCCAGTCGGTATGATCAATCGTAGCGGTATTCGTGGAGTCAAATTTGTCCCAAATACCACCTGTAGTCTGACCATAGCAGAAGGAGGCAGTAGCGATCAACAGGCTCAAAGCTCCAAATCCAAATCGACAGAACCCAGAACGCATCTGAACCTGATTAACCCTTGCAATTGTCATGTGCATCCAGACTTATTCGTACATACCTAAACGCCGCTCATAGATCCTGATTTGAGGAAATGGATATCTGACGGATGTAATGATCTTCTCCCAGAGAACGCAATCACTTCAGGACCATCCCTTATTCCCTCAATCTGACCAAGATAGTAACCTAACCCAAAAGGTACTTTTACTCTAAAAACATGACGCTCTTCCGGCGCCATCCTAGCACTATCACCCAAAGTATAGTAGTGAACAATAAACGAATCTGAAAAGGGATCTGAGACTACTTTCATACCCCTACTCTGTCCACCACTGCCAAGCGGATACGCTACTCTAGGCAATCCATTATCCTGCACTTCTTCTACCATTCCCCAACCCAAAATCAGCAAATTTCACACGCCAAACTTCGTCACCATTCTCTGAATAACCCGTAACCCATCTTCGCCACTCCGTTTGACGAGTTACTGATTTCGGTGCTCATTTTTCCCATTTTTCCGTCTAAAAGGGCCGATTTTGCCCCGAATTCATGCGTTTTGACCCAAATTTCGCGGTTTTTTTCGCAAAAGAGCTTTGTAGTGCTCCTGTGTTGTCTTTTGGAACCTCCCCCAACCCGAAAAGTATCACACCAGATCACTAATCCCCGACGAACATGTTTATCCGAACGCGATCCCGACGCCTCAAAAACGGCAAACAATATCGCGGTTACGCCCTCC
Source organism: Rhodothermaceae bacterium bin80 (assembly GCA_002238805.1). Taxonomy (GTDB): domain Bacteria; phylum Bacteroidota; class Rhodothermia; order Rhodothermales; family Bin80; genus Bin80. Next base: position 60,853 of record MPNB01000010.1, read on the forward strand.
TGGAATCCC
>MPNB01000147.1 GCA_002238805.1 Rhodothermaceae bacterium bin80
CGGACGGTTGGCTTCGAGGAAATGCATGCAATCCGTCGTATTTTACCAAGCAGAAACTCGAAAATGCTCCCCAACATATACTGAAGAACTCTCATTGTCCGGTCTTTTCTCTATTAACAGGGCAGGGTTAGCCCAAGAGGGTAACAAATGAAATGGCAGCAGAAGACGAGAAGGATGACCAGATTGAAGAACAATCTCCGAATTGAATGAAAAACGAAAAATCAATCCGCATCATGTAACTCCGGAGGACTCACGCAAATCCCAAGTCAAATAAAAATTTGAAATCAATCAAATTTTCTCGTTTTTGACTTGCATAAATGGTAGGGAGTCCCCCCCATTCTGTAAAAATCGACTTGATTTTCAGATCGCGCTGCCTCCCGCCCCATTGTTTCAAGTGATTTGTGCTTGCGTTTGATGAGCACTATTGCCGTGACACCAGCTCTTTGGCGAATTGGCATGACACGGATAAGGGCATGATCATCTACCAGACACGTTTAGGAGATTCCCGAACATGAAGGTCGGCATCTATGCCCCATTAGATATTAGCGCCCATTTTGAGGGACGATCACAAACGAGTATGGCAATTGAGTAGACATCTTGTTAATCCGCATCCAAGCGAACCGAAGCATCGCACAAATATGGATCCCCGATAAAAATCTACACGATCAGCGGCTTTTGCAGTGTGCGCCCTGCAAAACTTCATACATTTTGTAGCATGGGAGAGGTGTGTGTGAAACTTTCTTTTTCAAACGAATCCTTGATCATCTTCCTTGCATCAGGCGCATCACGTTTGCCTTCGAATAAGATTATCGGTGCGCCTAGTGTTCGCCGAGTTGCTCACAGCCGTAATAACGGGAGTAACTCCCTACTAGACCAGGCTACTTGGCCGTCAAATTTTGTCCATCCCAGTGGACGGTCTGTTCCATTTCCAAGGAAGTATTGATCATGTGTGCACATGCGGCGGCATGATGTCCTACCTCTGCGTTTTCCTTGGTGGCACTGCCGTTTCGTATTGCGTCCAGCCATTCCTGAATATGAACAAGGATGGATGCCCGCCCTTCCGGGTAGTAAACTTCTTCACCTGCTACAGTTGCCTGAGGGCGACTGGAGGGCATTTCCTCACGGCGAACGGCTGGATCGGCAATATAGGTGTCAGCCAAGGCCTTTGGCCAGCTGTCAGTAATCCAGCCATTGCCTTCGTTAACACGCTCAGGGATGAAGCGCAGTCCTCCCCCAAACACCAAAGAGCCTTCCGTACCCAGAACTCGCATACCGCCACCGCTGCCTCCCTGATTATTGAAGGTACCGCTCAGACTCACCATAAAGCCATCCCGGTATTTCAATGATGCATTAATGGTGTCGGGTACATCGCGGGAGCGCGTCCATCGATACAACCCGCCCATAGCCATAACGCTCTCAGGAATTTGGGCACCCATAACATAATTGATGGTCGTGCACGTGTGGACGTACAGATCAGTGGACATGCCGCCTGAGTAGTCCTTGTAGCAGCGCCAGCGGAAGAAGCGTTCAGGACTGTACGGTCGCCTGGGTGCTGAGCCAAGGAATAGATCCCAGTCTACGGTTCTCGGCGAGGCATCCGGTGGTATCGGGTATATCCATGCGCCGGAAGCAGTATTGCGATTCATGCTGGCGCGTACCATTGTGACTTGCCCAAGTTTTCCCTCCCGGATCATTTGGCGTGCTTTTTGGACAAGCACACTGTTTGGTCCGGGGCTACCCACTTGTACGGCAAGGTTGTGCTTCTTTTGCGCTTCAATGATGTCCAGACCCTCCTTAATAGAATAGGTGAGCGGCTTTTCTATGTAAGCGTGCTTGCCCGCATTGAGCGAATCAACAGAGTGCTGATGATGCCAGTGATCAGGACTGGAAATCACTACCGCATCAATGTCATTGCGGTTGATGATCTCTCGGTAATCCGCCATGACGTCAGCTTTTCCACCTGTGCGGTCCTTCATACGATCCAAGCGCCCTGTATAGGCGTCGCAGGCAGCTACGATCTCCACTTCAGTGAATTCCTTGAGGGCTTCGACGAGTTGATGTGCCCTGGCCCCTGCACCAATCATGCCGATCGTGATACGATCACTAGGAGCTACGGCAGCCGGACGCGCCGCGCCCATGGCAAGTCCGGCAGTGCCAATTACACCTGTGCGCATAAAATCACGCCGGGAAACTAAAAAACGCTGAGCCATTACTGAGACGGTTACATGATTGGGGTTAGTACGAGATTTCGGTACAGCACACGGCCGTGATCCCCCTGAAGATAAATGGGGCCAGGTGAGGCTTCATTAGCCGTCATGGCACCGCCAGTCACCCCGAGAACAGGCTCATTATCAATGATCGTTGTTCCATTCAAGATCACCGTAAGGTGACGCTGGTAGAGTGTAATGTCCATTGATTGCCATTCACCGGCGGGCTTTTCCGCGCTAGATGATGGTTTAATTCTGCTGTAAAGGGCCCCCATGTGATGACTGTCCAAGTCTCTTCCATAAGTGTCTGCAACCTGAATTTCGTAGATACCGCGAAGATAAACACCGCTGTTGCTGCCCTCGGGCACATTCACATCCAGGGTCAGACGAAAGTCCTCGAAAGTAGCATTGGTACGGAGGTTTCCGTAACTGACATGCTCACCATTTTCTGGTTGTACCGGATCATTTACGAGCATGCCATCTTCAGCTTTGAAGCCGTTGGCCTGCTGATCGTTGATTAGACTCCACCCAGTAAGATCTTTGCCGTTGAACAGCTCAACGGGCTCTCCATAGGTTGCTTGCGAGAGATCCGGTGCAGGGGGTAGTTCAGGAATCCGCTCTGCCTCGAATTCTATTACACGGGTACCCATTCCAGATCGGCTCGGAAAATATGCCGTTCCTGTCAGGCGGTCGCCGTCAGGCAGGAAGGTGAGGGTGTTAGTAAGGATGTGACTCCGCGTACTTCCGTCTTCAAGGTCTCTGTTGACGGTTTGTGTTCTTGTGACGGTCAATACATCACCGGTAACGTTCACACTGGACACGGGGAGTACACTGCCACCGTACCATAGCAGTGATGCATCTACAAAGCCCTGATCTTGGGTGACTTCGAGCCAGCCAGCCCCACCAGGGAGGTGCAGAGTCCATTTACCTTCAAAGGCGGAGATATTATCCTGAGCATTGGCTGAGACCACAATCAGGGACAAGAAAAGCGAGAGGATTAGTCGTGAAAGCATGGCTTTATCGTTAGTTTAGGGTAATATAATTGAGAAACCAACATGATTGTCTGCCATATGGGCCTCCGTCCAGACAATGGTGTACAATCTCGAGTCCATAGACATCCCCAACGTGGGGAGACGCCAGCGAAGATCACTTTCCCCGGCGTGGGTGCCATCCTAACACGTGCTTCCAGCACAAAATCGGCTTCCCCTGTACCCCAGGGGTTGAATTGGAAGGCGTATGGCACGGCCTCTGACGGGATTGGCTCCACCGTGTATCGCTGTTCGGCAGTTGCATGCCGCCACCATGCCGCGTAATCCGGTCGGGATGCGTCTGCTGCAAAGCAGAATGCATTACCACCCTGGCCAAAATATTCTGGAGCTTTGTCCCGGGTGCTTCGACAAAAAACAAGACTGTCTCGCCAGTACTACGCACGCGGCTCCGCCGACTTAAATTCTAAACGTTACCGGCTTAAACAACAATTGTCGCCGAACAATATCCTACAAAAACAGGATTTGCTTTGACGTAACGGACTGATCCTTTACCGTTTTGACCACGTCGCGAAATCCCCACAAAAGGATACGTAATCCATAACCGGTTGTGATTTCTGTACGTGATCTCCGAAACGATACAGATATGTGAGGCAATCCTGCTCCACCGGGCTACTATAATGGACCACGTGTTGATCAAGGTCCTGCTCCAGGATGCGATCCAGGGTTAAATTCGTTGGTCAATTGATCACCAGCCCCAGACTTCCGGCCACATCATACACATCAGACGGTTTTCGATTAAACGGCTCTGCAAGTCGATTGGGCTGTGCAATCAGTAATCACTGGGCACAACAGCCCCAGGCTCGTATTCTGTCATTCTTTGGAAGCTAAAAGTGCCTTCAGAGCTCCGCACCAGTGATCCGCATTCCGGGTGATTGTTACAACATTGACCTGATGAAACCGTGGAAATAACTCCATCAGCATACCCGGGACCTTTTCCCAATCCTCCCTGCGGATGAGTAGCGCAAGGTCATCCGCAGCCTTCCTACTCCAGAGCCAGTCGTTCCGAAGAGCCTCTGCCCGCTTCCAGTAATTTCGCTCATCCCACACATCGGCGCTACTTTCAATCGTCGCATAAACTCCTCGCAGCGAAAAGACAAACAATGCAGCCATGTCCTTGGCCTCATCATCGAAGTGATCTTTTTCCGCCAGAAGGCGAAGGAGTTCTGCACAGGTCCGAATGTGAGCATTCCGTTCTTTGGCTGGCGTGTTCCCTGTGCGAATAACCCGTCCCATCTAGTAACACTGCTTGATTAACAACATCTGACAGCCAAGAAACGAGCCAACCGGTTTGAACTCACGTCGATTACGGTATACATCGGACGGGCTGTTGTTACCTTTGATCTGATAAATTAAGATGTATCGAGGCTGGATTGACCGTGCCCATCACAATCTCGCATAAAAATACGATCCAAAATATCAGCGCACAAAGCGCCAGGTGCACAAATACGATCTACCTTCGGGACTTAATCGACTAATAGTTGACTCCACACCGCCCCGTCACGTTTGATTGCCAGTTCTTCCTTGGACGTAGCGATTGCCAGTTTGGTGGCGCGATTCCAAATCCGCAGCAATCCTCCTTAGGACGTGCCGGCGATTGCAGGAGTTTTTAGGGGCAATCAACTGAGATAGAACCAGTTATTCATCCGAGTACACAGACCCGTTCTTACTCGCTTGGAACACACATTAGGTTTTTGTGGCTGGTAGTTATGTATGTTTCCTCTATAGATCTGAGACGTTGCCGTTTTGACGATTTCCCTGGACTGGATCACGCCGGCTGAAAAGTTGCGGTTTCCTTTCCTTCAGACCAACAAACCTAGGCGCCATATCCGGGCGAGAGGACAGAGGCGGGGTCAAGATAGATGCCCACGGTGCGTGTGGGAATGGATGCCTAGTCGACGAAAAAGGTACCGTAGGCGACTATGAGTCCGATCGCCGTGATTCCAATGCCAGTGAAGACATTGCTTGCTCAGTGCTAAATCCAGCTGTACGAACCGGGCCTGCACGATGTTAAGCGAGTCCTGCTGCGACACGAACAAATTCCAGAGGGAAGCAACTGATGAGGCAAGAATAGCACACACAGCACGAAATGACCCATTTTCGGAACCAGCGTGCCGTGATCGCGATAAGAAACCCGTCCATGTCCGGGATCGACAATCCCCACCACCTGTTGTGCAGTCTCCTGGATCCCCGCCCCGAACGCCACGTCCAGTGTCGGCGGCATTTGACCGTGGTCCGGCGAAGCATTTCCATGGTCGAAAAAAGATACTGGGAGACTTTGATGGCCTGCTGAAGCATTACAGCAACAACGCCACCGGCGGAACCTTCCTGATACAAGGTGCGCCAGGTGCGGGGAAGACAGCACTGCTATCTGAATGTGGGAGGCGTGCACAGGAGGCGGGATGGAGGATTGCGAGGGTGCCCGGCCTGTCCGCCCTCT
>MPNB01000148.1 GCA_002238805.1 Rhodothermaceae bacterium bin80
ATTGATTCTCTAAGAGTTCATGAGTCTCCTCGGGGGGCAACATCTTTCCTTCACTCAGTTTGCGCAGTAGGGCGAAGGTGCGGATTGATTCAGGTCTCTGCTCTTCCATGTAAATGTGAGGGACTTACGCAAATATAGTGGGCAAGGCACTCATATTCTTTCTGATGTTTGGTGCACCGCTGTTTAGTTGGCACATCTCTATTCAGTGACTACGGGCCTGCAAAGCCACGGCTACCCCGCCGATCGCCATCCCAGACGGAACAGTAGCTAATACTCAACAAAAAACGTAAAAGTTTCCAATGCCAATACACAGTCCAGGTTATCATTCTCCTGGTATAGTAGGACTTCTCCCTGATCAGGTAGAGCTTCCTTGGTGCTATGTTTTTTGTAAATTTGCATTGAAAAATAGAATTTAGCTTATGGAGAAGCCATTTGGCGGCTTCGACGGTTAATCAGTCTGGTATTCGCGTGCTTGACCCCAAAGGGCTGTAACGCATGATTTCGGGTTCGTGCGGAGTTGCCACGATCTAAAAACGCGCACTTACCGGCAAGATGCCTGCTATCGCAAGAAGATCTCGTGGGCCCTCCTACCATGCCAATCGCTTCTCATCGATCGGGATAGGGAGGGGCCTCACGGCCCCCTCCCTCCCACACCACCGTGCGTACGGGTCCGTACACGGCGGTTCAATGGATATTAGCGGTTCGGTTCTGGGGCTAACTGCACCAGTCCGAGTTGAGCGAAGAGCGCGTTCGGGAGCGCATAGCAGAGTGCGGGCGATAAACTGAGTCGCCATGCACCACGTCCACTGCCAGCCAACTTAGCCGCCAACTCGTGGCGAACTTTCAGCTTCCGCAGTGCGCGGTAACGACGGCGTCGGTGTTTCCACTGTTCCCATAGGTACGCCCTAAGACGACGACGAACCCAGCCGTCCATTCGACGAAGCACCGAGGGTGTCTCGCAATAGCCATAATAGCCACGCCAGCCACGAAGGTAGCGCGACAACTCCACGATTAACCCCCGGAATCCTACGCCACGTGTACGCCGCGTTAGCGCGCGCACACGCTCCTGGAAACGTTCCAACGACTTCGGCGCGATCCGACGACGGGCCACCTTGCCCCGGGTAAAACAGAATCCCAGGAACGTCCGTGAACCTATGTCGCCAACCGCACTCTTGGTCGCGTTCACCTTTAGCCGTAATCGTCGCATCAGAAATTGGGCCGCGCTTGCCATCACCCGCTCCCCTGCCCGACGCGAACGTACATATATGTTCACATCGTCTGCATAGCGGACAAAGCGATGACCTCGCTTCTCCAACTCCTTGTCGAAAATATCCAGCATCAGGTTGGACAACAGCGGGGATAGGGGGCCACCCTGCGGCGTTCCCTGCACCCGCTGACTCACCAGTCCATCCTCCAGCATACCCGCCGTCAAAAATCCGCGGATTAGCCGAAGAATACTCCGGTCCGTTACCCGACTCGCCACCAATCCCATCAGGACGTCATGGTTGACCCGATCGAAAAACTTCTCCAAATCAAGGTCCACCACCACGCTGTATCCCTCCCCAGCGTATTGCTGGGCGCGGGCGATCGCCTGATGGGCCGAACGATTGGGCCGAAATCCGTAGCTCTTATCCGAAAAGGTCGGATCCCACTCCGCTTGCAAAACCTGCAACAACGCCTGCTGGATACAGCGGTCCAATACCGTCGGTACACCAAGCATGCGCTTGCCGCCCGATGCCTTCGGTATCTCAACCTTCCGTACCGCCTGCGGTGTATAGATCCCTGCTAAGAGTTGCGCTTTGATCTCGTCCCAATGACTCCGTAGGTGGTCCCCCAACTCCTTAACCGTCATCCCGTCCACCCCGGGGCCTCCCTTGTTGCGCTGCACACGTGCCAGCGCGCTCTCCATATTGCGGGATTCTACAACCGCCGCCATCGACGGCCCCCGCGTTTGTGCCGGAAGTTCAGTCTCCGTCGGCGCCTTACATACTTCGGTCCCTTCACCATGGGTACCCTCGGATTCACCGGGATCATCCCACGTAAAGGCCAGCTCCAGCTGGTTATTCTGCCGCTGTGTACGCATGAGCGTTCGGGCTTACTTTTCCAATCCATTGTTCGGGCCTTCGTTGATCCACTCAACTACTATGCCCTCTGCTGACTCCTGTGCCGTGATCACTTGCCTTACGACAAGCGCAGTCCAGTTTTGCTGGACACCGCACAGGCCTCCCAGGGTAAGATGAACCGCCTTCCTTGCACACCTGCCGAATGCACCACCCCGACGTATAGATGGCCCGGACTTCGCGATAACCGGCGCGCTCGTCCGATCGGGTAGGCCTCGTATTCGGTTCTTGTTCATCAGGTCGCAAGTTTGATCCACGCTGCCTTCAGACCCCGCCTCACGACGACGCCCTTGCGCTTCTCTAATCCTTCGCCGCCATCTGGCTGGATAAAGGACTTTCACCTTCAAGCTGTTCATCATGCCTGGCACACCGGTAGGGACCCGGATTACTCCGGGCCCCCCGCACAGATCCAGACGTGCGCGTTAACGCATCCGGCTCCTCCCTTGGGTCACACCACCGTGCATAACGGCAGGATTGCCGTAGCCGATTGACCCCATAACTCATTTTTATCCATCTCTGTGTATGGCGTGAGTTCGGATCTCCCAGCTTCCCCTTGGGTGGGGACCTTGGCTCCAGCGACTCCGCAGGTCTCCCCTTGTTCGCCGCCTTCATGGCTACTATGTCCCCATCTGACTGCTCTATCCCGTGCATCACAGGCTTCGGCGTCTTCCGCCTTCCCTGCGCGGTCCCAACTCTGCGTTTAGGACAGGATAGAGCCCTCCCAGGTCCCGACAAAATGCGTACGTACGTCCATGAGTTCTCGGACACCGTGGGCCTGTATGACATCTCACCTTTACGATGACATACATGTTGCCTTCGACCTTTGTGACAGCCTCGGCGACCCAAATGACAAACATTTCGATGCTCATTAGCTCCGGCCATCGCGGTAGGGACCCGAGTCTCCCCGGGCCCCCCGCACAGATCCGGACGTGCGCGTTAACGCATCCGGCTCCTCCCTTGGGTTGCACTGGCGTGCATGACGGTAAATCGTGTATCCGGCCAGGTATGGCGTACTTTCGGCTTTGGCCAATAGCGCTCCGTTAGTGCATTCAGCTGTTCCCACTTCGTTCGATCCTTCTGGGACCGCCGACGTAGTACTTGCAACCAAATCCATCTTAGACGTGCATAGCATCGTTTAAGATACGGGGTACTCGTTGGCACAGCATAGTAATTCAGCCATCCATTGAGCACCTGGCCAAGCCACTTCCCCGTTTCGTGCACCGGTTGGTGCATGCGACGGATCAGTTGCTCGCGTATCCGTTTTAGAAAACGTGCCATGCGCTTTGCGATTGGTTTGCGACCTAATCCGAACTTCCCCTTCCGGGTCTTACGGCAATAGTGCGTAAATCCCAGAAAGTCGAACGTCTCCGGTCGCCCCGCTCCACGTTTCCTACGATCCCGTTCAGCAAAACGACCGAATCTTATCAGTCGCGTTTTGTCAGGGTGTAGACACAACCCGAATTTCTCCAATCGTATCTGCAAATCTTGTAGAAAACGCTCCGCTTCCTCCTTGTATTGAAAACACACCACAAAATCATCCGCATAGCGGACAATGTAGGCCTCCCCGCCGAACTTTTGTGATTTGCGCTGTACCTTAAACCATAGGTCCAGCACGTAGTGAAGGTAGAGGTTAGCCAGGATCGGAGATATGACTGCGCCTTGCGGCGTGCCCTGCTCGCTTTCCCGCCAACTTCCATCCTCCATTACCCCCGCCTTCAAGAACTTCATGATGATCCGGAGCACCCGCTCGTCTCCGATCCGGTGTCGCAGAAATCGCATCAGCCATCTCTGGTCTACCCGATCAAAGAACTTACGTATGTCCGCATCCACCACGCAGTTTACCCTCCGGCGTTCGATCACATATGCTAAGGCATCCAGCGCATCATGGGCACTACGGCCCGCCCTGAATCCATAGCTGAAACCACAGAACTCATGCTCATAGATGGGTTCGAGGATACACTTTACCATCGCAGTCTGGACGATTTTGTCTTCCAGTGCTGCGATCCCGAGCGGTCGTGTACCCCCATCAGGCTTGGGTATATTTACCCGCCTGCTTGGGGTCGCCCGAAACGTTCCGCGGTGTACGCGCTCGCATAGGTCCTCTATTCGATGGTCCAAGTCCGCGCGGTACGCCTTCCACGTCATCTTGTCCACGCCCGGTGCCGAATCCCGCTTTAATGCGAAATACGCCGCCTTCAGTGATTCCTCGTTGATGTGGTGCAGAAGTGTTGTGAGTTTCTCCTTTGGCTTCCGTTTTACGAATTCCCGTATCCGTTCTATCCCTTGGTGCACACGCGCCCATTTCTGCGCATGGTGTGTGGTAGGATATTGCGGATTCCCCTTGGGTAGAGGCCTTCGCTCCGACAGCTCCGCGGATGGTTCCTTGTTCGCTGTCCTCTTTGCTACTATGCCTCTATCTGACTCCTCCATCTCGTGCATTTTAGTCTATGGCGTCTTCCGCCTTCTCTAAACGGTCCTGTACGACGGCAGGACAAGATGGAGGGATCCCAGGTCCCGACAAAGTGCGTGCATACGTTCTTGGGTTCTTGGACACCGTGGGCCCGTACTCCCTCTCACCATAGCGATGGATTACGTGTTGCCTTCGACTGCGTATAAAGTCTCGGCGACCCAAATGATAGCTCTTTCGATGCTCGTTAGCCCCGACCGCATGTGCCGCTGCCGACGCTTCGCGTAGCCCCTCACGGGGATACACGCACGGCTCGCGGAGATATGTGTCTGGTTTGAACTTCATATCGCAGGACTTGCACCCGCTACACTATTGCCAGTTAGCCTGGCACACATACGCGCCGCTACCGACGCTTCGCGTATTCCCTCACGAGAATACCCGCACGGCTCGCGGAAGGATGGGATTGGTTGCACTTTCATACTACGGGACTTTCACCCGCTACATTTTGCCAGTTAGCCTGGCGCACAGCGCGGTAGGGACCCGGATTACTCCGGGCCCCCCGCACAGATCCGGACGTGCGCGTTAACGCATCCGGCTCCTCCCTTGGGTCGCACCACCGTGCATAACGGCAGGATTGCCGTAGCCGATTGACCCCATAACTCATTTATCCATCTCTGTGTATGGCGTGAGTTCGGATCTCCCAGCTTCCCCTTGGGTGGGGACCTTGGCTCCAGCGACTCCGCAGGTCTCCCCTTGTTCGCCGCCTTCATGGCTACTATGTCCCCATCTG
>MPNB01000149.1 GCA_002238805.1 Rhodothermaceae bacterium bin80
CCGGACGGTTGGCTTCGAGGAAATGCATGCAATCCGTCGTATTTTACCAAGCAGAAACTCGAAAATGCTCCCCAACATATACTGAAGAACTCTCATTGTCCGGTCTTTTCTCTATTAACAGGGCAGGACTAGCCTCCCAAGATGATATAGCAGCAATAGCCGACCGGTAAGGCTTTACTGAACGGGATAGCTCTGCACTTAAGGACGCTATTGTATCAGATGCTGGCAAGAGAGCAGTTCTTAGAGCTTTGGTTATGGCAACTGCCTGCTGTATATACTGGCCAAACCGGTGTTCTCAAGCAGCACTTCTCCGAGAGTCGTGGTTCAAACAACAATTCTCCCTGTTTATTAGGCCGACCTCCTGCTGTCTTTAAGCCTTGCGGAAGCCTAATATGGTAAGAATCTGCTCTGGCAATATCTGGTTGCACGTACGCAGAAATACTGTTTCATCGCTCTCTAATTCCGGGAATCTGTATGTCGAACCCTTCAGGTACTCTGCATTCATTTCAAAGGCAGCCTCCTACCGAATCAAACCTACAAGTGAATCCATACGCAAATGTCTGTCAGAATTGCAGACCCCTCGCATCAAATCAACCACCCAACCCGATAGCCTGATCCAACCACGTCATGGCAACCATAGTGGTCGACTTCAACGGAATGAGCACCTCCTGAGATAATGACGGTTGTGGTCGGCGCCTACCTACACGTCCAACTGCCAACTTTGAGTCTGTCTACTTCAACGTAGCCGATTATTATATTCCGAGCAGGCGGCTTTGAGAGAATCAGGCGCTGGTTCCCGAAGCCTCGCGCGGTTGCACATTTCCGCTAAATTCTTGACGTGTTCTCTGCAATCACTTGGTTTAGAAAGCTTGGGATAATTTTTTTTGCTTTCGTTCACGAATTCATCGTCCAGATAGGCAAGCCAGGTCTCAATATTCCAAGTCGGAATGAATATTGCGATCTTGTCCTCGGAAGACCTCACGCCTACTCCCTTCTCTTTGCAGGCTCTATCCAATTGGCGCAGTCGTCCTTCGACACCATATCTGTCTCCGTCAATCACTAGGATCAGGGTACAATCAACATGACTCCGGCGACCAACCTCCAGTTCTGTAACATATTTTTGTCGGACGGATTGCTCGGCGGAACCCCGTCCAGCAAATGACCTTTCAACGCGGAACTTACGCCAATTATCGACGAGTCCCGTCTCCTTCAGAAACCGGCGCACGAACGTTTCCTGCTGCTGGTCCTCGCACACAAGTATATACTGTACCCTACGCCGAGCCACTACCCTTCCCAGCCTCTGGCTATCACCTGCGACAATCTTAGAAATTCATTGCCAGCCAAGTGCTTCACCTTTTCAGACAAGGGCTCAACTCGCGTCGGCCCCGCCTCATCTCGCGAGAGAAGAATCGCTCGGTCTGCTCCAAGGTAGTCAAGTATCTCCGGGTGATGAGACGCCAGCACGGCCTGAGGTATACTGGTCCCACAAGCATCATTCAGAGAAATCAGCCACGGCTGAATTTCGGATAGCCCAACAAAGTTCACGGGCTCATCAAGAAAGATCATCTGTCCCGAGTCAGTAGTAAGTGATATTAGGGCATAAAGAACGGTCAGCACTCTTTGGCCGTCCGACAGCTCGTTGAACGTATACGCCTGTGTGTTATCCCGATCGCCAAAAACACTAACCAATGCTCTCGTGTCAATCCCTATTTTCTCCAACTGAAACCCGCGTAATCCATCCAAGACCTCCCGCATGACTTGTGTGTATTTGTACGCGAGATCCTGTCGCTCCTGCAGTAAATGTCGGTACCAATCGACGAAATTGCTTCCATCCCTAGCGAGTATCTGGTCTTCCCCGGCTGCCTCAGCCGCAAAGCCAGTTGGATTAAGTCTGCAAACCAAAACATTGCGCATGAACTCCAAAAAACTGCAAAGGCGCGTGTTATGCTTGTCAACTGCCACTCGGGCCAACGCCGATTCTTTCCAATCACTCGTGAAAGTCGGGCCCAGCGAATGGTCGTCACGGTAGAGTTGCACATTACCGAGTTCAAACTCGAAGAGAGGTCTGCCATTTGCCCCTAGAACCTCACGCCTTATTCGCGCCTGACGGACTCGCCTGTTGTGTTCTACCTCAAGGCGGTAAGCAAACTGCTCTTCTCCTAACTCAATATCGACCTCGTAGACTTGCACCTCCCGTTCCTGCCATCTGGTCAGAGTTGAAGGAGGGAAAACCTCTCGGTCCGTAACTCTGGAGCGACCTTCGAGCAGTCTGCGCAGGGCGTAAACAGCGTCAAGCACCGCTGTCTTTCCCACACCGTTCCGTCCAACAAGCAGTGTAAGCTCCTGAAGTCGCAATTCGAAATTGATAAGACACTTATAGTTGTCTATGTAGATGCGCTTCAACATTAGCGGAAAAGCCTCATTGGTAGAGGAAGCCTTTGATCCAGGGAATTATATACCTACACTATGCAAATCATTTTCCTTAGGCTTCAAATCAAGAATAGCCTTAGCAATCACCCCAAGTTGACCTTCAACAGTCTGGGACAGCAATGGTTTAGAATGTTTTGATTTGGTTGGCATAGCGGTAGAATAGTTTGAGAATTGATTGTTCGTATACTGGTTCATCCAGCGTTCCAGTTAGGTGAATCACGTCCAATGGTCATGCACAATTCATCACGTTCATTTACACTCGTAACGTCTTTGGTACCATGCGCCGAATGAGCGGGAACTAGTCTGAATTCCCGCGTTCATTTCGTCGTGCGTGAGCACAAACGTAACAGCTCCCTCGTCAGTTATGGATTGTACGATGTAATCTCAGTTTTGCCGCAATCTGATTTGCACTCGTGATTTCCCTGATTGGTTTTACCGTGAATGTTGTGGGTAGAGGCAATAAGTTAACTCGCTCAGTGCGCCGTACGCCGAAAATAACTTTATACAGTAAGAACTTAGAGCTCGCAAAAAGGTCACGGGCGGTTGCTAACTGTACATGAGCGCACACAGCCAAGTCATTTCGATTCGCCACCTCTCCAGTCGCCCCTCAGATAACCCCCGAGGTGACAGAACATTCCAACGGAATAGTACGTTCACGCGAAGTCTCAAAGGTGAGAGACGTAATTTGTGAACATAGCATCCAGAGGCCAGACAGTACCTAGTATAATAGACTAAATTCTACGATGTACGAAGAGATTTTGATACCAAAGGCAAGTGTGCAGTACAATGATTTTACTGGTACCTCAGCAGCGGACAAACATGATAGAGCGGATATCCACACATTCTTGGAAGAGAAAGAGTTGATCAGTGACTCTCAGTACATCGTAGGCATAAGAATCAGAGTATCTGAGGTACACGACCATGTTCCTGACGCAAGCATTACAGTCTACTATTTGAACAAAGGTCAAACATTGTCTAAGGCCGAGAAAATTTATGCTAAATCCTTTGATATGAATGTGATGGAAGTTTTTCATCTCTTCAAGCGTTTTGAAATTCTCCTTGAGCCGTATAAGGAAGGACAACTGAAAGCAAGAATGGAGGAAGTTGAATTGGTTGTAGAGGGCGAGTACATTGATAATAATTAGTGCTTGCCGGAAATCAGGTATTGGTCGGTTTAGAGTGTTTCTGTGAGGTTCTTCAGTGGGTTATTGCCTGGTTTGGCATCTGGAGGCCCTCTTAACCTCGGGGTTTGTTCTGGCGAATATTAAGCTGCATTTGGGCATTCGGGAATGATTTGGGCATCATTCCCGGGATTTCCCGTAAATCGGGGCTTTATTCGAGCTATTTCTCTCTTGTCTGCTATGCGTAAGGACATACGATTCGCAGTGCAAGCTCTGGCTGCATATTCCGACCATGCGGGACACCCGTTCCGAGTGATGCGGAACACCATTCCGAGCGAAGTGGGCCACCTATATGTTGCTAAACTGACTTTCATGATTTGGTGGATTCGATGTTCTCCTGTTAGATCGTGCCCACGCTCCAACAGGAGAACATTGAGTCCGCCCTCGGTAAGCTCTTTTGCAGCAAACCCTCCACTGATACCGGACCCGACTACAATCGCGTCCTGCACCTCCTGAGAGCGGGTCACATAAACAGATTTACGATACATAGCCTCCTGAGTAACTGACATAGATAGTACACAAGTTAAGAGAGGGAATGATATACCTGAGAGGTTGTCTTTATGAACAAGATAGGCCTAATCGAAGGCTGTCCTCATCTATCTAGCGGGAAGGCAAGGGTTTTTGGTAGGGCACTTAGCATTTATTAGCGGATAGCCCAATTGCATATTCCGATCGAACTGGGCCACCGATTCCGATTGAAGTGGGCCACCATTCCGAGCGAAGTGGGCCACTATTCCGAGCGAAGTGGGCCACCTTACCAGCCGGTATTTTGGAGCGTTGATGCGTGCTCATAAAATCTGGAAGCGGCTTGATTTTCATCTGATCCAGGTAGGGTTTGTCATAGTTTTGGTTTCACTAAAACCTATGAGACATGCCTGCAAAACGTGTATTGATGAAAAAGATTAAGCGCATTCTGGAACTGCGATTTGTGTTCAAGTTGTCCAAGCGCGCGATTGCCCGCAATGTGGGAATTGGTCGCGGCTCGGTCTCCCGGATTCTTGAGCGTGCCACGGTGGCGAACTTGACCTGGCCGTTACCTGACGGGATGACGGATGCGGAGTTGGAGGCGATCCTTTATCCCTCCACGGCCCGGTCTGCGTCGACGCAGCGACCTGTGCCGAACTGGGCTGAGGTCCAACTGGAACTAACCAAACATCGAACGCTGACACTGGCACAGCTCTGGAAGGAGTACATTGCAGCGCATCCGAAGGGGTACCAGTACAGTCGCTATTGCGATCTGTATCGCCGTTGGCGCGCTGCTAATATGGATCCGGTGATGCGTCATACGCATAAGGCCGGCGACCGACTATTCGTGGATTATTCGGGAAAGAAGCCCTGTGTGGTTGATCCGGATACCGGTGAGGTGCGAACCGTAGAGCTGTTTGTCGCGGTACTGGGGGCTTCCAACTATCTGTATGCAGAAGCCACCGAGACTCAAAAAGCGCGGGATTTCTGCGCGTCTGTTCGCCGGACGTTGGAGTTTTGAGGAGGGGTGCCCCGCGCGATTGTGCCGGACAATCTGAAGTCAGCCGTGATTCAATTCAAAAAGGATGATATTCCCGTTCTGAATGAATCTTTCCGTGATTTGACGGAGCATTACCAAGTAGGGGTGCTCCCTGCCCGTCCGAA
>MPNB01000150.1 GCA_002238805.1 Rhodothermaceae bacterium bin80
TCCCGTAGAGCCACGCCTGTGAACTTTCCTCATCTAATTTCGGCAGATGTCCCAGTTGGGCCAATGATTTGAATCGTTTGAAGACCAGTTCCACCTGCCAGCGTAATCGATACCATTCCAGGATATCATTCTCCGAAAATTCATCAACCGGGAAGGTCGTAAACAGGATAACATAGCGCGCATAACGTAAGGTTTCGTCTCGTGGTCGATGCCCCTTGCGCTTTGCCGTCTTTAAGATCCAATTCTCTGCCTCTTGGATGGCTTCGTCTGCTTTGCGCAATGCACAAATACGTCCTTGGATTGGGGGTGAGGTTTTAATGAATACCGTTCAGCCCCCCGCCTTCCCTGCCTGTTTGATCAATTCCACGAAGGCCAATAAATCAAAGGACTGGCCGGGCTTCGTCTCGAACTGCAAGGCTCCAGTATTGACCCGCACGGTCACATAGCCGCCAGATGCCTCCACATGCTGAATTCCCAGAGTGGTTGCATATCCCCGATCCACCAAAATATAGTCGTCTGACCGGATGGGAAATTGCTTCAAGGACTCGCCCGTCCCTTTTCCTTTCATCGCTGTTAAATTGAAAAAATCGCAACCCAATGCAGGTAGGGTTATGCTGTAGTGGAGTCTCCATAGAGATCCCGTGCGTCCCGGCTCACGGATGTGGGTCGCGTCAAACGCACGCATTTAACGTCCCACACCCGCCGATACTCCAACTCCATGCTCCTGAAACAGCGCAACACACATCGCACGAAGCCACGCACGAGACTTCTTCAGGCGCTTGAACAATGCGACCGCAGATAGATCCGCAATTTGAGCCTGGCGAGCTCGTATGACCGTCTCTCGTAACGAAGGACCACATCCTAAATGGATCAACAAGGTTCGAAGTAGGCATTCCGGCGACTTATCCTTACGTAGCCCGCGCAATGCACCAGATTCCTCGGCCAACTCCTGCCAATTTTTCGGTAAAAACGAGAGCACAACCGCCCAATCCTCTTCCTCGGGCGCGCGTGTTACGGTTCCCTTCATCTGATTACGATGGTTGAATGATCAGTCACAGGTATATCCAACATTCTACCAAATCGGTTAGAATTCAGAATGCTGAAATCACGACAATTCCCGTGTAGAGATACCCAAAGATAATCAAATAGGACACGGCACCGCCCCCTCACCAGAGTGCGGGAGGGGGCTGATGGAGGTGGTCGTGTGGGAGAATGCAAGGTGGGCGCGGTCAAGCCGTCCACCCCACATAGGTGTCCGCGGAGAAGTCGTGGAGTTGGCTTTGGGCGCGGTAGATGTATCTGGACCGCATTCCACCCCAGGAACTGCGCCAGCGGACAGAACTCTCCACGGGTTTATTGACGACATCCGTTTTCACGCCCCAGACCACGTGACACCTTTTCCAAACGAGTTACCACCGTTAAACGCCTGCCTCTCCCCAAGCTCAATGCCGCTTTCGCTCCTCATACCGCACATACTGTCGCTCTTCAAGCGTGCCCGCCAATGCTTTCGCGGCGGTTTCCCGCACCCATTCGGGGGTAGTGTACCCACGCTTCGCCATCTCCGCATCGTCATTTACCAGGGCGTGTGCCATTTGCAACAATGCTCCCTCCCGAAGCGACGCAGCTAAACGGATACTCGAATCCATCAGAAAGGAGAAGTTTTTTTCAGAGTTTGGATCATAGCTAAAGATATACTTTGTGGCCACCTGTTTCATGCGCTCGAGCTCGGACGCGCTGAAGGTGCTTAATCCCCAGTAATCAACCATCATGCGAAGCGTATATATCCTCCTCCTAAGCGCGGATCGTCCAATGCCAGGTTCTGGCGTTTCGACGAACTTCAAAACAGGCTCGAAGGCCTGCCGGCCAAAGTCAATTATCTCATCGTCCATTCCAGACCAACGTAAAAGCAGCGGAATTGTGCGGGGGTCCTTCAGCTCTGAGACTTCTTCTACCAAGTGCAGCGCCATTTCAGCAGACCCATGATCCTCGTATAAGTATATAGTACTTCCCGTTTCAGCGCGTCTTAGCTCGATTTGTCGAATACGCTCGTTTTGGTTTTTGAGCGCCTGCACAAGTGCAGCCTTCATCGCCGACGTGCGCTGATCCGGCGAGAATCCCATGTAGCTGCTCACGCCATCAAACACTATTCTATAATCGGAATGGGTTAACTGTCGTACAATTTCGTCCGGCGTAGCCGCCCGCGGATTTTGTGCATACAAAGCGCATAGCGGAAGCAGGCCAAGAAGGAGCGTTAGTCCAAATTTAGTGTACATGGTCGGGGTTGTGTTTACATTTGGATGTGTAGGTGGCGATCATTCGGGTACTCGTCCCAGTCAAGCGTTGAAAACCCAAGGGACTCTGCAATCCCCTGCAATTTCAGATAATATTCTTGATCACCTCCAGAACTGATGTCAAGGGCATTGCCCAGCATGTGCGCGCTTCGCGGAACACCGTTTTCAGCTCTGTTTCCATTGGGACACCGATAGCCGGATGTCAACGTGATCGGTCCCCCATGCCGATCGCGGAGTGCCTGAACGCCGTTCATTACGTCCACATCCATAATACCATAGGGGCTGTGTATCCCGCCTTCGTTGCCTCCCTGCCAATATCCCATAAACTCGTCCCAGGTAAAATTCGCGGTTTCACCCCCACTTCGGAAGTCATCGCAACTAGGCGTAAAGTACGCTGCCAACATTGGATCAGCCTTGTATTCTTTGATAATGTCACAGATTTTATGGCTGATGCAAGTGCACGTAGGACCAATACCACCACCACTTCCGCCGCCACCACCATCACAGACACCACCGGGGCGGACCAAAAAGCCATTGCCACAGCCTCCGCCACCACCACCACCACCTCCTCCTCCTCCACCATCACCGTCGTCATCACAACCGGAAGTGCAGACGCAGGTGGCCTCAATGTGGGTGGCTTCAAAACAATTGTCTGATGGGGGGTCCCCCACAGGGACCACATCGCACACCTCAATCCTCTCTATAGTAACCCAGCAACGCCACTCCATTGCCTGCGTCTTACCCACACCAACCTTGCTCACCAGTTGCATCTCTACCGCTTCGGGCACTTTGCCCGGCTCATACAAAAATGCCTGTGAGGATGCATACCCGATCGTGTACTCTGCCACCAATATTGATTTACCACCAAAATCCCCCGCCAGCCACTGCACCACATAGTCCTTGAACTGGGACGCGTCCAGGTCGGGCGCAATGAATTCAATCAGGAGCCCCGAGAGAATATTTTTATCTTTATCCACATCTGCTACCAACGTACGGACTACCGACACCTGCGGATCCGAGGGACTGGTTGCATCACCTGCCAACACGGTCGCTGCAATATATCCACCACTTCCCTTATCCCAGGTCTCCATCTGATCCCAGTCCGGCGGGTACTGACGCACCATCGCGGCGAGCGCCGCTGCAATCGTGCTGTCCCCGGCGATCTTGCCGAGCCCCTCTGGAAGAACCAAGGGCGCGTTCTGCTCCTCCGATAACGCGGGATGGTACCACTCCTGAACCGCTTGCACCCGCGCGGCGGAAGCGTTGTCCGAGGACGCCTGACCCGTGTCCGGGACGAAGCCGCTATCGCAGCAGGTAAGCATCAACAAACCGCTGACGCACAGCATCGCGACCACGAGATGGTCCCTGTTCCTGGGGATATCAGAGTTATACAGATTCATACGCAAGGCTGCAATGGGTGAACCTGACGATAATGCCTATAAGATACGTGATGCTAATTAAGTTTTGGAGTTCGCCCTGTCTGGACGAGCGGCGTTAGGCATTTCTGATCCATCTGACTCCCCCGTGCGTGGGAACGATCATCTTGGTTTTTATATTAGAGACAGATATATTCTGACCGTGTCTCCATGTCCGTACGGCGCGTTACGATCGAAGACTTTGTTGTCATTGCTTACCTACTCAAAAAAACGGAGGAGGAGGGAAAGGGGTTACCCCATAAGCGTTAACTTGTGTCCTATTTGATTATCTTTGGGTATCTCTACACGGGAATTGTCGTGATTTCAGCATTCTGAATTCTAACCGATTTGGTAGAATGTTGGATATACCTGTGACTGATCATTCAACCATCGTAATCAGATGAAGGGAACCGTAACACGCGCGCCCGAGGAAGAGGATTGGGCGGTTGTGCTCTCGTTTTTACCGAAAAATTGGCAGGAGTTGGCCGAGGAATCTGGTGCATTGCGCGGGCTACGTAAGGATAAGTCGCCGGAATGCCTACTTCGAACCTTGTTGATCCATTTAGGATGTGGTCCTTCGTTACGAGAGACGGTCATACGAGCTCGCCAGGCTCAAATTGCGGATCTATCTGCGGTCGCATTGTTCAAGCGCCTGAAGAAGTCTCGTGCGTGGCTTCGTGCGATGTGTGTTGCGCTGTTTCAGGAGCATGGAGTTGGAGTATCGGCGGGTGTGGGACGTTAAATGCGTGCGTTTGACGCGACCCACATCCGTGAGCCGGGACGCACGGGATCTCTATGGAGACTCCACTACAGCATAACCCTACCTGCATTGGGTTGCGATTTTTTCAATTTAACAGCGATGAAAGGAAAAGGGACGGGCGAGTCCTTGAAGCAATTTCCCATCCGGTCAGACGACTATATTTTGGTGGATCGGGGATATGCAACCACTCTGGGAATTCAGCATGTGGAGGCATCTGGCGGCTATGTGACCGTGCGGGTCAATACTGGAGCCTTGCAGTTCGAGACGAAGCCCGGCCAGTCCTTTGATTTATTGGCCTTCGTGGAATTGATCAAACAGGCAGGGAAGGCGGGGGGCTGAACGGTATTCATTAAAACCTCACCCCCAATCCAAGGACGTATTTGTGCATTGCGCAAAGCAGACGAAGCCATCCAAGAGGCAGAGAATTGGATCTTAAAGACGGCAAAGCGCAAGGGGCATCGACCACGAGACGAAACCTTACGTTATGCGCGCTATGTTATCCTGTTTACGACCTTCCCGGTTGATGAATTTTCGGAGAATGATATCCTGGAATGGTATCGATTACGCTGGCAGGTGGAACTGGTCTTCAAACGATTCAAATCATTGGCCCAACTGGGACATCTGCCGAAATTAGATGAGGAAAGTTCACAGGCGTGGCTCTACGGGA
>MPNB01000011.1 GCA_002238805.1 Rhodothermaceae bacterium bin80
ATGGGCGCGTAGGTTCCCGAAAAATCCACTATATCGGGGTTTTTTGGGAAAAATCCAAAAAAAAGGCGGATTTGGGTAAAAAAAGGCCGATTTTGGGCCTGAAATGGCCAAATTGAGGCCAAAAACCTCTAAATTAGCGCAAAAGATCAGTCAGTGCGCGACTGAATTTGCAAACTTGCGGGAAGTATCTACAGCAGTCCTTGATGATTGATTCACAGTCGGAAGACGAACAGGTTTTACATAGTGTTTCCCTGTCGAATGATAAGGGGAGTGAAGATGGAATAGCCTTGCAGGACGATCTCGGAGACGATGAAATATGAGGAAGAGAACGGTCAGGCCCCGCAAGGATGGGAACAAGCAATTGGGTTTCTCAAGGAGCGGCTCATTGACACCAGTAAACGGAATCGTCTCATCAACTCACCCGTCGGAAAGAAGCGGGGAAAGCATCTGGATATTGTTGACGAGCGGTCCGATGAAATCTTCAAACTCCTGGTGCGTAAAGGCAAGAAGATGCAGTTTGAGCATGCTGAGGACGGATATGAAGAGCCTGAAGAAATGCAAGACATTTTTGTGCCGGACCCGGATCCTCCTGATGCGCGCCATCTGGACCTCAAACTGCAGACCTGCCTAACGAAGGATGCATTGCATAAACGTCTCTTACAGCTCTATCGCGATTCAAACAGTGCTGTAGAGGAGCAGGGATACAATCCACTTTACTTGGCTCTGGGCTTTGTTCGCTGGTTCGAAAGCGCCTCTTCTAAAGTGGAGCGATTCGCGCCGCTGGTTCTACTGCCTGTTGAACTCCAGCGTGAAGGAGTGAGGGCCAATTTCAAGCTTTTTACGCGGGACCAGGACCTGGAACCCAATCACTCTTTTGATGCCCTTCTCAAAAGCGATTATGATCTCAAGCTGCCGGAATGGCCGGAAGGCGAGGATTGGATTCCATCCGAATACTTTGGACAGGTGAACGATACTATTGGCGCGCGCGAGCGCTGGATGGTTTGGGCGGACACCATGCAGTTGGGGTTTTACTCTTCTGGAAAGTTTCTTATGTCGAGAGACCTAGATAGGGCAGAACCTGCTGAGCTGATGCAGCAGCTATTGTATGAGGGCTTTGGCAGTGCGTCCCCGCTATTCGACCCCGAGGAGAATCTGGATGAGCGGTATGTCGATCCCAAAGATCTGGGGCATGTTATGGAGGCAGATGCATCACAGACCCGGGTAATAGCTGCTGCACGGGATAAGCACAGCATGGTTGTACAGGGCCCACCCGGCACGGGCAAGTCACAGACAATCGCCAACATCATTGCAGTAGCAGTTCGTGATGGACAGAAGGTGTTGTTTGTGGCCGAAAAGCGGGCAGCGCTTGATGTGGTGCACGATCGGCTGGAATCGTGTGGGCTTGGTCCTTTGTGCCTGGAAATGCACTCAACCAAAGCTAGAAAGAAAGCGGTATACGAAGAGCTCCGCAAAACTTTGGAGTTGGGACCTCTGCGTGCAAGTGACTATTCCGAATACCAACGTCTTCAGGCCGTGAGGGATCGTTTGAATGAACTTTCGGATCAACTCCACACCGTTGATGAGGTTAACGGTGAAACGCCGTTCGGGGTTATTGGTCGATTGGCAAAGCTGATTGGAGAAAAGCTGCCAAGACCGGATTATCATGTGGAAGCAACCGCGAACTGGGGTCTGGAAGAGTCTGATGCAGCACGAGAAGAGGTCAAAATACTCGCTGATTTTACGGAAAGGTACGGGCCAGAGAATATGCACAACTGGAGGGGAGCGAACCGAAAAATGAACCCGATGGAGCGCAGCCGGCTTCATGATAAGCTTGAGGGGTTGCGAGAGGCACTTGACGCATTAACGAACTGCCTACATAAAGCCTGCGAGGCACTCAGCATCGGTGAGCAGGGAGAGCTTGGGTCTGCGGACAGGGTATTGAGCCTTATGCGACATATGTCGATTAAGCCTACTGAAGTAGACCGTCTCGTACGCGTGGATACAGTCATGGAGCATGTTACGAGGCTGCGCAAGCTACTAGAGAATATCAAAACAGAGCAGGAGGTTCGGGATCGACTGAGAAAATCTGTGAGAGAGAATGCTTTTGGTAAGGACTGGAATGTAGCCCAAGAGGAGATTGCCCGGCGGGGAAACTCTTTTTTGCGATTTCTCTATAGCGACTACCGCGCTGCGGTCGATAAACTTAAGAGAGTGGTTACATCACCTCTGCCCAAGTCCAAGAATGAGAGATTAAAATTACTGGACAAACTTATCGGCCATCAATTACGGGTGAAAGAAATTGAGGAGCAGCGGGTATTGGGGGAGCGTGCACTTGGGATATCATGGGGAGGTCTAAAAACCGATTTGGCGGGGATAATTGAGCCTGTGCAATGGATTGACAAACAAGTCAGAATACTTGGTTCCACCGATGCACTAAAAAGGCAGATTGATCAATGGCCGGCAACGGTGAATCCGGATGAGCTTGCCACCGAACTGAGTAACTGCGTTCATCTGTTCAAGGAAAGGTGGGCTGAGGTGGTCGAAATGTGCGGGTTTGATGTACAGCGGGCATTTGGTACGGATTCGATTGATAGTGTGCAGCTTGCCAGTATCACAGACCGTGTATCTGCCTGGCAGGCAGATCCAGAAGGTCAGTTTGCGTGGTTGCGACTGTATGACACGGCTGAGGCGGTCAGCAAGAGAGGGTTAGATGGTATTCGAGTAAGGTTAGCTGACAGGCGATTGATGTCAGAACATGCATGTGACACCTATGATTATATCCGTGCAGAGGCAATCTGGAATCGGTTTACCCAAACGAATCCTAACCTGAGCAAGATTGACGGGCTCGATCGATCCAGATTGGTCGAAGAATTCAGGGGGCTGGACAAAGCCTTACTGGACCTTAGCTCTCATGAGGTAATGTCTGCACACTACGACTCAATTCCACCAGGTACCAGGGGATACATGGGAGTGCTTCGTGGTGAAGTGCGCAAAAAGACACGTCATATGCCGTTGCGCAAGCTCTTGAAAAAGGCAGGCGAAACTGTGCAGGCTGTCAAACCAGTCTTTCTGATGAGCCCCTTATCAGTTGCCCAGTACCTGGATCCAGAGGGACTGAAGTTTGACCTCTTGCTGATTGACGAAGCCAGTCAGGTGCGCCCCGCGGATGCCATTGGTTCAGTGATGCGCGCAGAGCGGGCAATCGTAGTTGGAGATCAAAAACAGTTGCCGCCTACGTCATTCTTCGAGAAACTGGTCAACCTTGAAGAAGAGGAGGACGGAGAGGGAAAATTGGAAGATGTAACTGCGCGGCAGATAAAGGATATGGAAAGCATCCTCACGCTTTGTGAGGCTCGCGGCATGCCTGGCTGTATGCTGGAGTGGCACTACAGATCACAACATGAATCACTGATCGCAGTTTCAAATCAGGAGTTCTATGGTAATCAACTCATCTGCCCGCCCAGTCCGATTCTCCAAGGGGGGAGGTCGGGCCTAACATTTGAGTTCGTTGATGGCGTCTATCGTCGGGGAAGAGGCAGGAGTGACAATCCCAAGGAAGCCGAATCTGTTATGGCTGCCGTGCTTGATCATGCGAGGAATCGGCCGCAGGAAACGCTCGGTGTGGTGGCGATGAGCCAGTCACAGCAGACCACGATCCAGAACGAAGCAGAACGAATGCGAGCCGAGTATCCAGAGCTCAACTCCTTCTGCAGTGAGGTTAAAGAAATGCCATTCTTCGTTAAGAACCTGGAAACGGTGCAGGGAGATGAACGGGATGTGATCTTTATCTCAATTGGATACGGAAGAACCGAGGAAGGGTCGTTCTTTCAGAATTTTGGACCGGTTTCGGCCGAAGGTGGAGAGCGTCGGCTTAACGTGTTGTTCACGAGGGCAAAAAAGCGCTGCAGGGTATTCGCGTCGATCCGGCACACGGATATTCAGCATGAAAAGGCCCGACATAAAGGTCCACGTCTACTCAAGTCCTTCCTCAAGTACGCGGAAACCGGTGAAATGGAAATTCCAATAATTACTGGCCGGGAACCAGACAGTCCATTTGAGGAAGCCGTGGGTCACGCAATCACCCAACAGGGATACACAGTTGAATATCAGGTGGGTTCGGCAGGTTTTCGTATCGACATTGCTGTGAGGGATCCAGATGGCGGTAGCGGCTACGTCCTGGCTATTGAATGTGATGGAGCACGATACCATTCATCAGCTTGGGCGCGGGAGCGGGACCGGATGCGTCAGATACTCCTGGAAGCTAAAGGCTGGACATTCCACCGCATATGGAGTACTGACTGGTTCAATAATCCAGAGGCCGAAACCGAGCGGGCTGTAGATGCCATTCGGCGGGCTTGTGTTAAAAGTGAAGTCAATAAGAAAAGCTTGCAGCCGAAGCACCCACGAGTGATGAGGGAGCCGCCTTCTGAACAAAAGACGGAATCGACGGGAGTGATCTATAAAGAGTTTAGGCAACAGGTAGAATACACGGGCATTGATCTTTTCGAAGTTCGAGTGGATTTTATTGCGGGCTTAGTTGAGCAAATCGTTGAGATTGAGGGACCTGTTCACGAAAATATTGTCGTTTACAGGTTGCGGCAGTTGTGGGGGTATGCACATGCAGGGAAGCGAATCCGGGAGGCCGTTAAAAAGGCCGTAGTGTATGCAGTGGATGGAGGAACAGTTGAATGGTGTGGTTCGGACGGGCTTTTTCTGAAAAAGCCCGGAGCTACAATAGAGGTTCGCGACCGCAGCAACCAGGAGGATCGTCTACTGAGAAGGCCGGAAATGATTGCGCCCTTGGAATACAGGGAAGCGGTCCTGCGTGCTGTGAGGCGCAATATCGCGGTTGATAATGATGAATGCGCGACTGATGTAGCTCGTATGTTTGGTTTTAGAAGGACTGGAGAGAGTATGAAAAGGCTGGTTTCCGAGCAAATGGCTACTCTGGTAAGTGAGGGACAACTGGCCCGTCAATCCGATGGTACGGTACGTATCAACGAGCGCTAAGACCTCGTATCAAGTTTGTTTCGGCTGATCCCAAGGGGATTAAATGCATTCGAATACGCAAATTGTTGCCGTCCTTCTTCTTGGTCTGTGTTTTTTAGGCAGTGCGGGAGAAAAACCGTTTAGGGAAAACCGGAGCGAGCCAGCGAAACCCAATATCGTCTTCATCTACATTGATGACCTGGGGTGGGGGGACGTTGGATTCAATGGCAGTACCTACTACGAAACTCCAAACGTAGATCGGCTTGCAAGTCAGGGGATCATTTTTTTGCAAGCCTACGCAAATGCTCCTAATTGTGCCCCAAGTAGGGCCTCAGTGATGACTGGACAGTACACACCACGGCATAAGATTTACACGGTTGGGAGTTCCAAGCGGGGTAGAGAAGAGGATCGCCGTATGATTCCTGTTCCGAACACGGAAAACCTGCCGCTCCATTATACGACGCTGGCTGAGGCACTTGGCGATGCAGGATATACTACTGGTCACTTCGGAAAGTGGCATCTGGGAGACACGGGTTTTCATCCTGAAGACCAGGGTTTTGATGTGAATGTTGGTGGATACAAAAGTGGATCACCACGCGGAGGGTACTTTCCGCCCTATAATAATCCAAAACTTGTCGATGGTCCTGACGGTGAATACCTGACGGATCGTCTTACAAACGAGGCCATTGCATTTATTGATCAGAATAAAAAAGGACCGTTTTTCTTGTATTTGTCTCACTACGCAGTGCATACTCCAATACAGGCGCAGGCAGATATTAAAGCAAAGTATGAGCGCAAGGCCCCCAACGGAGGTCAAAAGAATCCTACATTTGCTGCTATGATTGAGAGCGCTGATCGTAGCGTGGGGAGCGTGTTAGGGCGGCTTGCAGCGTTAGGATTGACAGACAATACATTGGTTATTTTCTATTCTGATAATGGTGGAGCTGTCCAGGCTACTTCCAATCAGCCACTCAGGGGCTACAAGGGAATGTTGTATGAGGGTGGTATTCGCGTCCCGCTGGCCGTAAAATGGCCGGCAAGAATCACATCTGGTCGCGTGGATAGCACTCCTGTGATTGGAATTGATTTTTATCCTACCCTCTTGGAGATAGCCGGTGCTGAGCCTCCGGCACACAATATGGACGGGGTAAGCCTCGTCCCGATTCTTACCGGGAACAGCGGTTTGACATCGAGGAACCTTTACTGGCATTTTCCGGCATACCTTGAGGCGTCAAAGGGAATACCTGGGCCGTGGCGTACGACACCGGCCGGGGCGATACGCAGTGGAGATTACAAGCTTATCGAATTCTTCGAGGATGGTGTGCTGGAGCTCTACGACCTGCGCAAAGATCCGGGAGAGTCCACCAACCTGACTGACCAATTACCGGAAAAGGCAGAACTTCTGCATGGAAGCCTCAGGGACTGGCGAGAAAAAGTCGCAGCCGATATGCCAACGCCGAAGTAATGTGACTGATAAGTCCTCGGTGTAGCATGGGAGGTGTGTGTGAAACTTTCTTTTTGGGAGCTATATACCTAGGCTCCCCACTCATAAAAGTGAAGAGCCCAGTCATTTAATGAACTTGTCTTGGAGGGTGTTTGGTGAAGCTGCCGGGAACCTCGAAAAGATACGTGAAATGCAAACAAAAATAGAGGGAGCCTTTGAGTAAATCTTAGATACACTCTAGAACCTAACACACATATCTATCGTAGCCAAGGCATTAAAATCCCCAATAATGGGAAACGTTTTCGCGCATTTTGTCGTACACATTTTATAATGCGAAAGGAAGAAACTCCTTGATTACGATCATTTATCGCTCTGTTTTGTGCAGCTATGCCTACCTGTTGATCATATATCATACTTGACATAAATGATTTTATCTGAAAATCACCATTTTTGCGTCTTTCTCAATATGGATGCGTTTGCGAGCAATTCATCTGAGGCGTGAGTGATCACACCGGGGTACGAGTTCCGCTATTATAGCGTTGAGCTCTGGGGAATCAGTCTCTATGGTCTTTCAGATTGACGCACCCCCTGCACGACCGGCTCAATTGAGTGCCTGTCCCAGGTTCTGTTTCCACATCAGGTACGAGATTCCAGATGTTAGGAGGACGCGGGGGGAGCCCGGCCCCGGTGTTTCAGATCCAGCGACACACACATAGCGCCCACTTCCAGACGCCGATAGCCCCTCCACATGACCGCCACCCCCGGCGGAGGGCGTTTCTTGCCCTGTTGGTACCCCCCCAGAAGTGCAACCAACAGAATTGCCGATGCCATATCGTCTGGCTCCGGCAAATCATGTTCCATCGCCAGATTACGAAGCACGCGCAGTTGGGTTTTGGTAAACATCACCTCCACCGATGCATTGGGAACCTCACGTCCCAGAAGCGTCAGTAACATCAACCGCCAGGCAATTACCATGTAGATCGTCACCGCACGGTGGAGTGCACGGGCTGACTGCATCCGTAATTCCTCCACTTTGCATCCACTTTTCAGGACTCGGAAGGTATCTTCAATTCGCCATCGCAGCAGATAATACTCGACGACCTGTTTCGCTTCCTCCACGGTGTTCACGGGAAGGCTCGTCAACAGCGTCCATTCCAGTGCACCGGAGGAGCGATCGGTTTCCCGGATCTGAACGGCAGTCATCCGACCACAGGGCAACGCGACCGCACAAAAACGGACCTCCATAGCTGCATCTCGGCCTTCGCGGCCCTCATGCAGAACCCGGCCCGATTTGACCCGACGACTCAATCGCTGAATCGGAACCTCGACCTCTCCGGAAGACTCGAGGCCTCGAAGCAGTCCAAAAAGCTTTTTCCCATTCGGGAGTACCCGGTCGTGCTTTGCACGAACCAGTACATCCACGCGCTGACTGCGCAGACATCGTTCCATCAGGGCGGCGCTGTCCCCCTCCCGATCCATGACCACCACCATGCGCGTGGAACGCCGAACCGCTTTCGCACAAGCCACGACATCGTCGACCGCATCCTCCCACCGTTGCCGGTCTGGAAACTTGCTGGACGGATCGGAGGGGCGATAGCCGCAGCGCAGTACGCCCAGAGGAAGTCCCTGATCGTTTACCGCCAAAGTGGCGTGCAGTCGCACGCCCTGCGCTTCCGAGCTCGTCTGATTCCGTCCCACCACATCCAGTCCATCGCACGCTGGACGGGTACTATAGGTGATCTTGGTCTCGTCAATCACACACAGAGCGACCTTCTGCCCCCGAATTCGTTCGACCGTCCGCTTGCGATGGGGCCCCAGAATTCGTTCCGGCGTCACCGCTGTCGTGTCGGGATGTTCAATAAACCGGTAATGACCGGACACCGCTGCACGATCCATTTCAAGATTTGAAGTAATCGGTTCCCCAGGTATACGACTGAGCAAACGCGCACTCTTGACTAAACGCGCAGTCCGACGTCGGTCCCCCAAATCCGCCTCCCCAAACTCGTGCTCGGACCACTGATCTCCATCAAGGCCTGCATGAATCTCCAAGGTCGGATAGATCGGGGCAGGAGCAACGCCCAACTGGCTTCGCCACCCAGAACTGAACTCATACAGCAAAACCGTCTTCTTGCTCCGTGTACAGGCATTCGTGGACGCGTGACGACCGCGTCCCTTCGTCTGCCCGACCTTGTGGAACCCCGCTGCAAGAAAACAACTGCCCGAGTACGATGGATCCACAAAGGTCTCCACCACCCAAATCCGCTGGGCATGTTCCTCGTACAGGTCTGCCTTCATCTGCCGCAATGAGCGAGACAACAGATAACTGGCTAGGTTTTTGCATCGAACTCCCGGACGAATCAAAAAACGGTTCAGCCCGATTACGTGGGAGCGGAATGCGTCTCGCTGCTCGGATGACCAACCCATCCACTCATCGCGTGGAGCTAAATACAACGCGGCCGCCGCAAATCCAATCCCCCCAAGATAGCCATGATCACTGTTGAATAAATATTTCTTCTGGATGCCCGCAAACTTGGTCCCCCCCAGCGGGTGTTCGTCGGCCATCAAGGTATTCCAAAGGGCCAACGCTTCCCGAGTCCGTACGCGTTCAATTCGGAGTCCATCCAGTTCACCGATTCGATCCGGTACATCGGTGGGGGATGGGACCGGATCCGAAAGTAAACGCGCGTTCGGACGATTGGGACGGGACGCAGAAGGCGGGAGCTTGATCAACCCCTCCCGTTCCACCACGACCAATGCCTGTAAACTACTTGCCGTGCGGAGCTTGCCCGTTGCGCTGTAAAATCCGAAAACCTCACACACTGTACGGGCCAGTGCAGTGCGCCCGTAGGACGGATGAGACTGTAAAATCTCGTTCAAGCGAGGAAGAGAGGCACGTAAATAGGATAATATGGGGGACTGGGAGGGTTCCATATCACTAAGGTACAGAACACTTTTGCCAATGCTAGGTGATAGATGGAATCAACAGGTAGGCCTAGTCTACACTTGGTATTCTTCAAACCAACTCTTCTCGTGATCCAGTAAGATTTGGCTATCATGGTTGAAAACCCTTCTACAAGGACACATGCGACAAAAGCAGCCAGCACCAGACTGGCGTTTTTGTAGACCGCGCGACCTGCGGGCCGAAACGATTCATAGGCAGCCAAGGTGGATCGACATTGTGGGCGCTGTGAAAGAATTCGCGCAAACAGTCGGGTGCCCCTGTTAAAAATTCTTCATTTCTCTCGATCCGGCCCGCACAAACTGGCTAAAAACGTCAGGATCCAATTGTGGCACACATTCCTCAAATACCGGATCCAACTCAGAATCACCAATGGTTGTATGATGAACATACACGTCTGCCAAAACCTAGTCCTTACGCCGCGCCCTCGCATAACCCAACCAATAGCTGGTTGGAACAAAAATGGGGGAGGGCCGGCTTGTCGACATCGGATCACTGATGACGGGGAATGGGCGGGCCGCTGCACACCTTCATCATGGTTCTGGTGGAGCCGCGGACACGGTCATTATGGCTGGTCCAGAGAAGTACGCGACGGGCTCAACCACGGTTGAACGTATGGTAGGCGATATTTTGGTAGAGTTCTTCGTCTACCAACCCTTCGGCCCGCGATGGATTCACGCCCACAGCCCCGGCGGCGAGTGGGTTGAAGCAATCTCCTCAGAATATTCGGTCACGCTTTACCACACGGATGGGACTGTTTCCCGTGTTGAGGGGCCACAGTTGCTTGGTCCGCGCCTTAACCCATCCGAACACGAACGCGCTCAGGCCACTATTGACCGTAACCTCCAGCGGTTCGACCTCGGGAATTATCCCTTCGAGATTCTCGACCATAAGCCGCCGCTTGCTAACATCTTTTTTGATCAGTCCGGTCGCTTGTGGGTCGAAAAGACGAGGGCCGAAGGGGAGGAAATGCGTGAAGCCGATGTCTACGCGGGGTCCGTGCTGGTGGCACGTTATCGTTGGCCGCGTCGCGTCAGCGTGGGAAATGTCCCTTGGGTTACCGAGTCCATGCTGTACGGCACGACAAGGGACTCACTCGGCGTACCGCGCGTCGCGCGAGTGCAGTTAGAGTCTGATTCCTGCGTCGCGCCCTATTTGTTGACCAGAGATGCCGATCTTCATGTTTGGGAACCTCCCAAACGAGTCTTGTTTATGCTTACCCCGAAATAAATGATAATTCCCCCTGGGGGTGGTCAAGTCAGTCCTCTGCGTTAGCCTGCTCACGTCGGCGCTGCGCCAGATAGCGACGCAGTACATCAGCATCCCGGTTATGACCACGTAGATCCACATTAAACGAATGTCCACCATCAGGGCTAGCCACAAAAAACATGTAGTCGTGTTCTTCCGCTTGTGCAGTTTTTATCAGAGATGATCGTGAGGGGTTAGTGATGGGACTCGGCGGAAGCCCTTGGTACAGATACGTGTTGTATGGGTGATCAATTTTATAATCACGATAAAATAGACGACGCACGCCGTCCTCAAGCTCAATCAGAGCATATTGCACTGTTGGATCGGCCTGCAGGGGCCAGTGCCTTCGCAGGCGGTTCAAGTACACGCCTGCAACGCGAGATTTTTCTTCGATTACTCTCGTTTCCCATTCGACAATTGCAGCCAGACTCACAACTTCATCACGCGACAGCCCACGTGTGCTCGCTTCGCTTGCCGCTTCCTTTTCATAAAACTCATCGAATTCCCGTTTAATCCGTCGAACAACCTCTGTCGCTTCGGTCAACCAGTAGAAGCTGTACGTATCGGGTAACATGTAACTGAACAAGTGTAGCGTGTCTGTACCAAGCGAGGTTGCCAGAGCAGTATCACCGAGTGCAGCCATAAAATCTTCAGCTTCAAATGCCATGTTGGCAGCCGCAGAACGTGCAACCCTGTCGCGTCTGGATCCAGCGGGAATCCTCAGAGACACTGGGGTTTGCAGTCCCCTCCGCAAGGTTTGCAATAGACTGACGTTGGATTTTCCCGACGAAAAAACGTAGTGCCCAGCCTTTATTTGATCCTTCCAGCCAGTTGCATGGGCTACTAAACGGAAGGTCCAAGAGTATTTTGTCAGTTCTCGACTTTCAAGTGAGTCTACGACGTTGACAAAGATGCTTCCCCGTGGAATATACAATGTCCGATCGCCGTCAAAGGAGGGTGTATTTGGAGCCCAGAGAAGCCAACTTCCTCCCGCACCCAGTCCGATGATAATCACAATGCTGAACACAACAATTCGGCTCTTTCGCATAGCTACCGTTTTGTTTTTCGCTGATATTTTTGACGCTCCAGTGAACGCGTCTCATCTATAACGCGTTCAAAGAGTCGTTGAATAGCGTCCGTTGGCAGTGGTCCAAGGTTGGCCTGAATGACATTTTCCAAGACTTCTTTTTCTCTAGAAGGATCGTAAACAGGGAGTCCGAGTTGCTGTTTGATATGTCCGATTTTATTCGCCGCGCGCGAGCGCTCGTTAAAAATTTTCACCAATACTTGATCAAGCTCATCGATTTGTGCCCGGAGTGGGGCCAGATCTTCTTCAGAGACAGCTTG
Source organism: Rhodothermaceae bacterium bin80 (assembly GCA_002238805.1). Taxonomy (GTDB): domain Bacteria; phylum Bacteroidota; class Rhodothermia; order Rhodothermales; family Bin80; genus Bin80. Next base: position 11,988 of record MPNB01000011.1, read on the forward strand.
AGACGGTACAGGCTTCATGATGTATTATTCAAGTGCAGTTAATAAATTAAGCGTGTAAGCCGTGCAACAAAACTGTGATCTCGAGGTATTGATTGATTGCAAGACACGCCTTAAACTCTCTTAACCGAAGATATACTGTGTAATGCGTAGAAATTTGTTAGTCATTGCCGTTCTAGCCTTTTTGGCATCGCCTGCTCAGTCCCAGTTCAGGGAAGCTGTTCCAGATGCATTTCCCCAGACCCGTGTGTACGATATGTCCAACAGGGTTGGCGTATTTCTGAATAAGATATTCAACCCGAGTGTTTTTCAAATGAGCCACAGCTTTGAAATGACGGCCGGGTCCTTTGGTGGGAATGGATACTCGATGGGCATGTACACAAATACTATGGCGTGGCAATTTAGCCCCAAACTAGCCGCACGGATGGATGTTGCCGTTGCATACTCCCCTCAGAACCAGATGGCCCGGGAATATGGTTTTGGGCAGCAGCGCCCCCAGGTTTTTCTGCGTAATGCCGAAATTGGCTGGAAGCCGTCCAAAAATGTTCAATTCCATCTTCAAGTCAGACAGGATCCGTATGCATATCAGAACATGATGGGCTATGGACCTTACGGATACGGTTATGGTCGTCGACATATTGGACTGTTTCGAAGGAATCCTTGGTTTTAGTGCCTCGTGAGCGGGGTGCGGATGAATCGCCTAAAAGCTTTTGGTATTGATATAATCGCAGCCCTTGTCGGGTTGGTGATCGTTATTGGGATCGTGTCCACCTTTACGAACGTTCCGTTCCTAAGGGATGCAGTCCTTCTCCCTGTTCAAGTGGCCTCTTCCGTCGAAACCTCTGGTTATCCGGGCACTGCCGATATGTATCAGGTAGAGGTCCGTAATGGAGTAGGTGTTAATGGTGTTGCTGAACGAATGCGGGAATACCTGCGATCAAAAGGGTACGATGTTGTAGGTGTGGGCAATCACAGATCATTTGATATTGAGAAGACGATCATCGTTGATCGAATCGATAATTTGGCTATTGCACAGCAGGTGGCTGCATCACTCGGGTTGCCGCACGATCGTATTAGAAAGGATGTTCGCGATGAGTTTCATCTTGACGTTTCCATTATTATTGGTAAAGATTATGGAATAATTCCTCCATTCAGCGACACTCTAAATTCCTCTAATATTCCAAATTTGCATGACAGTAACTGAGCCATCATCGCTCATACCTCCCCCAGCGTTTGACAAGCAACGTACAGGTTCAGTACCTGTGAGGGTTCTTGCACGCGAAGCTATAGTAGCAATACAGGAAAAAAAGGCTCATGACGTGGTCATTATGGATATGCGGGCAACCAGTGGTCTGGCAGACTATTTTGTCTTGTGCTCAGCTACATCCGACCTTCAAGTTAAGGCTATCACAGAATCTGTCCAGACCCGGCTCAAACACGAATGTAATGAGCTTCCCTGGCACACCGAAGGAGCAGAGCACCGCCAGTGGGTATTGCTTGATTACGTAGATCTGGTGGTGCACATATTCACACCTGAGAGACGCGCGTTTTATGACCTTGAGCGGCTCTGGAGTGATGCTCCAACGGAGACAGTTGATGAGCATCCCGTTGCTATGCTTAATCCATGAGGGCAAGCCTCACACTACTTATGGTTGCTTGTCTCGGGTTCTTTGGAGCATGCAGTGGACCTGTCGCCACAACCCCGACAGATCCAGATACGAGCTTCGGCCATCGCTATGAGGGCGAGGCTCCCGATGGATATAATGCCGTTACGATTAGCGTACCTGACGAGGAGTTGGAATTTGCCTACTTCCCCGCTACCTTCGATCATGTTATCGTACGCCCCGACCTTATGCAATTGCAGACCGATACCGTATCTGTAGAGATTTTGGTAAAAGGCAGTCTACCGGATGCATGCATGGAATTACATGCCTTTGACCAGGAAAGGACAGGGAATGTGGTAACGGCAACTTTGCAAATGCGCAGACCACAGTCGCGCGTATGTGCAAGCGTGCGCAGGCCCTACAGGCTGTACTTAATGTTGGAGGATAGTTTTGTGCAGGGGCACTACACGCTGAAACTCAATGGCTCAATCATACCATTCGTGGTGCAGTACATTGAATCGGACTAAGATCCCGATTCCCAACCTAATCTATGCTCTCACTGATCTGACATCTCGTGAGTTGCGGTAGAAGTCGTTCTTTTTTGGCTAATGTGATGAGCGCATTGCAAATATCAGACAGGTTTTCCGAGTGCTCAATTTTTTCAATAGTGCTGGAAAAAATAATTTCAGAATCGGCGTCTGGTTCCTCCCAATCACACGCTCGATAAAGAAGGTAGGCATCGTCTTCGAAAAAATAGCTGGCCGAATATTTCTCTGTCATGCTGCTTGGGTCGTACAGTAAGACTTCTGCATACGAGAGGTCATCAGAAGCATTCAGGAGCCATTGATAGAGTAGCTCAGTTGCAAATCCGTCCATAAAACGATTATTCATTTTTTCTCAGGCTATTATTGGTTGGGCGGTTAGGTGCTGGGCGATGTCTTTTTGATCTAACAGGTTCTCCAGATACTTGTACGCTTCCAGTTTGCTAAGTGTCTGAGACTGCACACCGAATATTATGTCAAAATGGCGCGATATTGATCGGGCAACGGTATTGATATCGTAGGATTTCCCCAATTCCTGAACCATTGAAGTTATCTCCCGGTCGGCGATACCGCAAGGTGTGATTCTGCTGAAGTATCGCAAGTCCGGGTCAATATTCAGGGCAAGTCCATGAGTAGTCACCCAGCGGCTGACATGGATACCAAATGCACAGATCTTTCGCTCGGTATCCTTCTCTCCGACCCAAACCCCCGTGCGCTTGGGTACACGGAATCCCGTCAAACCAAACTCGTTAAGCGTGTGCAGGACAATTTCCTCCAAGTCGCGCATGAATCGGTGTAGGTCACGATATAGCCGGTCCAGATCCAATAAGAAGTATGCCACGAGCTGACCTGGGCCGTGGTAGGTCACATCGCCTCCGCGATCGATGTAGACCACTTCTGCGTTCCCCGGAGCAATGAGATGCTGGTCGTTGCCGCTTTTACCCATGGTGAAGACCGGGGGGTGCTCAAGTAAAAGCAGTACGTGGGGTAGATGTTCTCCGCTCCTCTTGGCTTGAATAAGGCGATCCTTGATCGTTTCCTGGAGCGCCCAAGTAGGCCGGTACGCTACACGACCCAAGTGACAAATTACGGCAGTTTCTGGCCCTGACACCTTAGTGTGAGAAGTTTACGCGGAGGTTGAATCCGGCGTTAATCTTGGTATAGGGGAGCCGTCGACTGTCGCCAATAAAGTCTTCGTACTCAACAAACAGATCCGCCGAAACGACATTGCTGAATTGGTAGCCAATCTTGGGCTGCGCCAGTATCCTTGATGTACTGGTCAGCACATCCACGAAAGGCTCTTCCAGCGCTCTTGCTGGATCAAATTCCGGATCAATTGCTGCAAATTCCATTGCCCGACGGATGTAGAAGCTGCGGTCATCGTTAGCAGTTCTTGAAACTGTGAGAGACGCGTTGATCCGGTTGTTCAGTACACGGCGCAGGAATGGGAGACGCATGCCTGTTTTGGCCCAGGATGCAGTAATCGAGATCTCGTTGGTTCGATTTTCGTTGACCACGTTGTTGGTCGTACTCAGGGAGTATGAATTTGACTTGTTCCATGCCACACTGGTCTGGATACTCCCCTTGAACGAAAGATCTATTGCAATTAACGGCTGGAATCGTTCGTTGACTCGTGCTGCATCGATTTCCTCTGCGGGGATATTAAAGGCGATAACAGGGCCGGATCCGAGGCGAAAGGCATCCAGTTGGCCGCCACGGAGGTTGGATCTGAAGTCTGACGAGAAATCCGCAGAATAATTATGACGTAACGTAGCAGACTGCGCGATCCTTCGAATTAGTGGCCATTTGGAAATTCCCGTGTATGTGATGTTCCAACTCGGCAGAGGGAAGGGCATGGTTCCGCCAGTTCCTAATGCAAGATAACTTGACTGAAAATCCTCGTAAACCAGTCGGTTTGTCAAGGCAGATGAGAAGAGTGTGTCGGGCAGTATGCTGCCTGGTGTGCAAGCTTCCCCACAGTCTGCGCGAAATTGATCCAGTTGCGCCAGGAACAGATCACTGTAGGAGGCTGTAAGGGCCCAAGAAGATACGGAAATGTTACCGGTGCGTGTTGTATCTGCCCCTGGGTGCCCGTCATCCAGAATTCGGTAGGTGAGATTCTCCCGGTCACCATTTTCCATTCTCCAGTTGAGTGAGATCCGTAGGCTGGATGATAGATTCAGTGATGTCTGGGCAGACCATCGATTCACATTATTTAGCGCATCGGTCACCTGCAGACGTTCGTTGATGATGCGGCCTTGTTCGGGTGTGATAGTGCGGTCAAGCCCTAGTCGATATCTCAGCGATGGTCCCTGGCCGTTGAACACCGCATCACGCAGGCTGTAATTAACCTGTACGATCCCAGATTCGTCTAGGCGACCTATGTTGTTGGCCGAAGCCTGGCGCGCACCATTGTATGTTATCGATGCATCCTGAAGGCCTGTGATGGCAAGTAGCAGTCGACGTGTGAGTGCTTTGGGGGTAAGATTTTGGGGAAGCCGGAATCTACGTCCACGTGTAGAGTCTTCTTCTGTCTGCGGTTGAAGCTCATCAAGTGCAGGCATATCAATAGGCGGCACGTCAGCGGGATCGACAACATCGATCTCTGGAGCCTCTTGTGCAGTGGTGTCAGCTTCCGCAGCTCTTTGACGTTCTCGTTCTTCGCGTCTCTGCTCACGACGCTCCTTTCTTTCAGTTTCTCTTTGCAGGCGGCGAGACTGCGCAGCAGACTCGGCGGCACGCTGAGAATCCTGGAGCCGCTTATAGAAACCAAACTTTTCAAACAAGTCCTGGGGGCGCAGGGTAAGGCCTGCTCGGAGAGTGACGTTAGTGCTGATCTGAGCCCCGGTGTTATTGCCCACCGATCCATTTGACCAGTTAAAATTTGTTGTGTAGGTCATATCCTGCACCTGTATCCAGGATAGAGCATCGTAACGCTGAAGCCGTGGACGAAAGGTTACGTTGAATTGAGATCCATAAGATTCCGGACGAACAGAGGGTCCACCAGGTACACCGCCTCCGAGTGCCTGCCTGAATACCGATCCAATTTTGCGATGTTGCAAGCCAGCGAGTTCAAATGCGCTCGAACCTATTTGGGAGCTGTCAATTACTCCTTCATTGAGTAGTGAGGCCAGAGATGTATCATCCAATCGGGATTCTATTCCAGTGGAATCGACTAAAATGACTGAGTAAAGTGTATCTACCCCGATAGCATTCAGGCTCTGGTTTGTGTTCGATTCCATACCCAGATTCAGGAACCCAAACGGGTTGTACTGGAGCGAGAAGCGTCGGGCATGAGAGAACTGGTGCTGTGGACGAATGGGGAACTGTACGTCCACGGGCAATTGCGAGCTACGCCTACGAACCGGATCCGGACGTTGCTTTGACGAGGTAAATGCACGATTCGCAGTCAAACTGTAGTCGAGTGAAGAAGGTAGATAGTTGAGTCCAATACTGCTTAACAGCTTTAATACAGGTATCTCCTCCAGCCACGAAAACAGTCGCAACACGCGCGGGTTACGTATCTGTAGACGATAACTCAGTGAAGAATTCCAGCGCCAGGAGTTTCGAAAGGACTGTGTGGGGGTACGCCCTTCGGTATCTGAGTATGCATAGCTGAAAGCCAGGCCATCAACGGTATTGCGCAGCAGGCGCGAACGTGATCCATTCTTATTGATTCGTGTAGTGTACGAGGATATCCTGGAAAACGTCTGGGCTTCTTCGCGAATCTGATCCTGGCGGATAGAAATTTCTTCGCTGGTTAACGTGGAATCTGCGGCGATCGCATCTTGGAGGCTGCTTACTCGTATATCTCCACGGTTTGGATCAAACCGTGGGATACTGGAATTTTCCTTCACCTCTACGCTGACAGGTAATCTCCATCCATACTGTTCGGGAATGAACTTGTCTACATTCAACTGAGAGTTTACCGTCCAGTTTTGAATGTTAAGCTGTTGTCTGTCTGACAGCGTACTTGAAAGTCCACCAAAACCGTCTGATTGTGTATGCAATGACAGCCTTATGTGTGCAAGGTCAGCTAATTTGATATCCGCATTTCCGTAAGCTGCATGACCTACTTTCTGGTCATACCCAGAAACTCGGAGTTCATTTACCCACATATTTGCGTTGATCAGTGCTTGCTCTTCCCCGGAGGCGTTACGGACGCCGATCACGATAGTATTTATCCGGTTAAGGTTAGGCGTTCCGAGAACCCCTATTCGTGTGCCCGGCGGGGCAAACTCTGCCAGGGTAGACTGGAAGTTTGCGTGCTCATCGCTCCAGAATACCTCTGTAGGATCAAATCCGGCACCGGTCTCGTCCTCATAGGCGTCACGCAGGAATTTCATCTGGTTCAGAGAACTCAGAACGATGTTCACTGAGTTGAGGTCAATAAAGGCTTCACCATCTGGATCAGGGTTGGGCTGATTCGTGCGCCACAGGTAATCGGCGCGTTGATTCGATCCATCAGGCAAATTGTACAGTGGACTGGGTGTAAGTGGCTGTTCATACTCGTAATAGTCAGAGCCTTCGTTTGCTCCCAGTCGCATAAAAAACTTCACTGCTCCTCGATCCTCGGCCTCGAGAGGTCTACCGTTAATGGTTCCATTAAGGTGAAGAAACATGCGCAGGTTTCTGTATTTGAGCAAATCCTGCGGAGAGGTGTAGGTGTGGTAGATTGCCAAATGCCGGTTGGCACGAAGATTACTTGTCCGAATAACCATGGCTTGTTCTCTGGCATCCACAATGTTACCGGACTGCGCATCACGGATACGGTTTCTGACAGCGCCTTTCGGGATTTCATAGCTGGGGTTCTCCTCGTTGTTGATGCTCTCAATACTGATGCGCGCTCCCATAAGCGGATCCTCAGGCGGAATGGGTTCGCCATCGATATCCGTTGCGTTGACCACATCACTAGCTCGCCATTGGCTTCCAACGAGTTCCAATGTAGCAAACCGTATGGTTATTGGGGAGGTATGCCCAGTAGTCCACAGGCGGATGGATTCCATAAGTGTGAAGTCCTGAATTCCTCCCACACGGCGGGTAAAATTCTTGACTGGAATGCGTACCAGATACCATCCGGTGCGACCTCTTTCCGACGATTCGATTTCATTGATGATGTAATCGCTGGTGTTTTCGGGTCGAGCAAGCTCATCCAGGGTTGCGAGATTTAGCGGCACTTCGTATTGAAAGAAGCTGTTATCAGTGTCAGAGGCAGAGTTCAGGTTGATATCCTCGGTATCGGGTCTTCGAGAGTTTCCGCTGTTATCTCCATCAGCTCCTAATTTGTTTTGAGCATCAAAGGTGTTCAGTTCATGTCCTGCGAAGAACCGGGTAAATCGTTCCTGGATAGTTGCTCCTCCAGGGAAAAATTGACTATTGTTGAAAAAGCTTTCGTTTAAGAAATAGTAGTAGTCATCGGAAGAGGGATCCAGTAGGGCTTTTGCCTTTTCCCGTGCCAGTATTTCGGGATATTTAACACTGACGGTGTTATCCAGAGACGCAAGGAAGTCGGCAAATACAAATTGTTCGGTGCCTGCTCCGCCCTCCAGTTCGAATTTGTTGTTGGGGAATGAAGGCAGGCCGTCCAGTCCAACATCTTCGGTGATTCGATCGCCTTCTTCAATGGGGTTGATATTTTGGTTCTGTTGTCCTGTAGACAATCTGGCTAGGGAGCCTACGGATCCGACTTCTGACAGTGAAAGGCCATCCTCGGTATTGAGCTTGTTGTCAGGAATCACATCTTCGCTTATGCGGCCAATATCGACGATCAGCTTTGCCTGTGGGTCCGTTTCTCCCCCCTCAGGGAACGGTCGCATCACAAACTCGACGAACTCGATGTTCTTCGAAGTGAAGTCGGTGTTGCCTTCTGTTAACCGTTGTGTAATACCTCCCCAGGCCTCGCGAGGATTATCCAGGAAGCGTCCCAGGTCACGATTATAATTGTATGGTCCCCGCCCATGTGGCGTAAAGTAGAGGTCAAATGTCGTAAGGATGCGGTCACTCTGCAGGGTTTCCCGGTCAGGGAACACTTGTTGCGGTGTAACAAGATCCACCGCAGGTTCAAGGTCACCCGTGAATTGTTTCAGGGATGAAGCATTGAGAGAATACCAACCCATAACTGCTCGTCCCTCATTGTGCAGAGGAACTTCTATGCCCCCCAAATCACTGTGTGTACCAATTACAGGTGCACTACTTAGCAGCCATGCGCCTTGGCGCATCAGCGAAATCAGGTTCTCAAACCCTTCAAAGTCGTCTACATAGGAAATCCCCTGTGTCTCATCTGGAAAAAAATCATGCCCATCCTTACGAAGGTCGCGTCGTTGGTCTTCAAAGGCATTGGTCAGTACGTGCCCCGGACGCAATTGAGCAAATTCGCCGGCTACAGTAATCGAACTTTCCTCTTTGGTTTGGATGAGGGGTAACCAATCAACTGCTCTCGTAAGCCATCTGGGTTCCAGGGCCAGGCGTGTATCTGTGCCCCAGATCATATTCGAGACAGGCTCCTCTCCGATACGGAATTTATCAGTGATGGATTTCTGGCTCAGCCGCATTACGGTTCCGCCTGCGATGAATTCCTCATGTGGAGTGTACTCCAGCCTGGCGCCAAGAAGTGTTTTTTGCTGGAGATTGAAGAATGAGTTTTCCTCATAATCAATGTTGATGTCGCGTCCGGCAGTCAGGTGCACAGGGTTAATAATGGTAACTGTGCCGCCCAGATAATCCACGATGTAGTCTGATCCTTCGGTGAGTGTGTTGCCTCCTGAAGAAACGCTCACGGATCCCTCAACAAGGCCGGAATAAGCCCTCAGGTCGTAGAAGGAAGGGATGCCACCCTTATGAGATCCTTCGATAGTGTAAATATTCTTGCCTGTGTTACGCGTAGCATTAAGTCGCTTTTGGGTATAGAGCTCCTTGAATACGTACCGTTCTTTTGCTGCCGCTTTGTCTTCATCATTCAGTCCGCTAGCATCAATCAAAGCTTCCATGCGTGCTCCAAAGGGCTCGAGGTATGGAAAAATCAACAACCCATCGCCAGGGATAATCGAGTAGTTTGGTAGGAAGTCGAACAGGTTGTCCGGTTTATTGGCACCATCTTCATTGAGTCGGTCAAGTCCGAGTACCTGAATTAGTGTTTGTTGTCCGGTGACGCCTTGAATGGTCTGTGTGGCAGCTTGGCCAGGTGGCTCAAAGCTGATGTCCAGTAGAAACTCAGTCGGTAAGAGTCCACGCTCGAGTTCATAAATGTTACGCATTTCCAGATACCAAGCCGCAGGGTTCAGCTCATTTACCTCTCCCAAGTTCGCAGGCTGCTGAAGATTAACCGGTTTGAGCAGTTTCAATACAAGACGTTCACCAACTTGACTATTATCTCCACCACCGGTTTGACTGGAAAAATCACCGATCTGGATCTCTGTTCCTCCCGCGAGGTAGCGGAAGGACACTGCAAGTGCTTCACTTTCCTGGATGGTCTGCCTGAGAGTAATGAAGCCCAGGCCCTCATCCAGATCATAGTCGCGCCCAACCTCAAGTTTTTTGAACTGTCCTACCTGGTAATCTACGGTAGTCAGTGGCTGCTCCATAGCAGCACTCTCGAGATAATCCTGAGGCACGGCAGCTCCCAAACGCAGTTCATTCTGCAGTTCTGCAGGGTCGTACTGATCCAGATTGCTGTTTGGCTGGCGCTCCTCAGTGTAACGATTCCCTTCGCTAATTATCCGTGCAGGTTCACCCAGATCCACGACAGCAACGACCTGTCTGACGTTTGGCTCTTCCGGAGAAACAGGCGTTAATTTCCAGACTTCAATGTCCGTGATATGCGAAAAAACAGCATCCAGAATGATGTTGGGGGGATCACTTAGTGCATCGTTCCATCGATTACGGAAATAATAACTGAGGAAATAGTGCTTACGCTGATTATAGTCAGTTGGCTTACGACTGAATTCTGATGTTTCGGCACCACCATCAAGTGAAAGATTGTTTGACTGCCCCTCCTGTTGGCTGGCAACCGTTGTCAGCCGAAAGGCACCCAGCTGAAATTCGGATTTTATACCAAACAGGCTTTGTCCGCCCCGGATCAATGTGGATGGTGTCTGCAGGAAGACGTTACCGGCTTCAATGTTCTGAATAATTTCGTCCTCGTAACCGGTATAGACCAGTTTTAGTTGGTTTTGAAAATCAAAGTCACGTTGGGTGTCCCAGTCGACGTTGACCTGCATCTTATCACCGATTGTTCCGGTAACACCAAGACGCAGATTCATGTTAAACTCAGGCGACAATTGCGATCCTCGCCCGGAAAGGACTTGTTGAGCATTCTTATCATAAACAAACGCCGGTCGGATATCTGCACTACCATTGACACGTAGGTCCACTTCGTTTTTTCCAAAAATGGTTGTGAATCCACTTTGACGCCCACCGGGTACAGAGATGGACAGCCCCAAGCCTCGACGTTGTCGTTGCTCGAGAGTTCGTTGGCTCTCGATAAGGTTTCGCCAGTTTCGGTCAAGGGCTGCGGACAGTTTTTCAGCTTGATACTGTTCCCGGGTAAGGCGTATGGCATGCCTGACATCCTTTCCGGCTACCTGCTCCTTGATCGTATAGAATGAACCGGTGACGGAATCCAGTGCAATCTCATGCTGCCAGCCAGGAAACAGGCCAGGTCCGAGTGATCGTCGCGGCCACCGAAATATCGTGGCTGATCGCCCGGATCGCGTCAAGCTTGACAGATATCGCTTAGCCCGCTCGTTTGTATCGGGTGGTGAGAGCGAGTCTATGCGGGCCAAGAAGAGGCTGTCCAAGCCTAGGTTCAATGCCATTGCCTTGACGGAGTCCCGGCCCAGACGGAAGAGCATTGAGCGCAGCGAATCAATCTGGTACAGCGTTACGCTGTCCGTATCCGCAAGCGCGATATTCGGGAATGTATCTTGTCGCCAATCTTCCTGCGCGGCTGCATGCGCCAAGAGCATCCAGACCAGTACAGCCCCCGCAGTGTATACCACGAGTTGGCGCACGGCGAAGAGTCTACGTCCGTTCGTTTGCATTCGGTCCTACTGACGAGCTTCTATTTGTTGTTTACTCGACCTTTAATCCTCTGTGCTCGTATCGGTAGATGCTAATATGCAGGTCTTTTTTTTGTACGTTAAAGACGAATGACGAATTGAACACTTGCAACGCAATGTTAATGGCCATGTTCAGATCATTGAGAATGTTTTTTTGGGGCTCCGTCCTTCTTACGGGTTTACTTATGGGTTGTGCATCTCCTCAGGAGAGTGCAATTCACGAAGTACTTCAGATGCAGCAGGATGCATGGAATGCCGGAGATATTGAGACTTTTATGCAGGGCTACCTGAATAGTGACAGTTTACGATTTGCAGGAGCAGGCGGAGAGATACGAGGCTGGCAGTCCACACTGGAGAGGTACCAGCGAGTATATCCCGACCGTGCAGCGATGGGTACATTAACGTTTGATCTTCGAGAAATTCGTATACTCGGCGACAAACATGCCATGGTTTTTGGTGCTTATGCTTTAGAGCGAGAAAATGATCAACCTACCGGACTCTTCACACTGATTCTTGAATATACTGAGGAAGGTTGGCGTATAGTGCATGACCATACTTCTGTGGACCGGATCCCCGATGTACGCGAGAATATAGAATGAGTTGTAATTGTTCGCATTTACAGGACAAGACGGTGGTCATCACCGGTGCAGGTGGTCGATTGGGTCAACGCCTGGTCGCACGTTTTGAAGAAGTCGGAGCACATGTAGTATCTGTTGGACGTGCAGATACTACACAATTAACCCTGGATCTGACTAAGGAAGCTGAGGTCAGGGACGCCTTTGCCCGGATCAAACATCAGTACGGTCGTATTGATGCTTTGGTGCATGCGGTTGGGATGTGGAGTGAATGGCCCCTGTTGGACACCAGGCTGGAAGATTGGGAGCATATGATGCGCGTGAATCTTACATCCAGCTTTTTGTGTTTTCGAGAAGCAGCCCGACAAATGCTCCCGGCAGGAGGTACGCTGATAGGCATATGTGCTCGTTCAGGCCTTGAAGCTGCTGTGGCTCGGGGGGGTGCTTATGCAGCAAGCAAAGCGGGGCTCCTACGCCTAGTCGAGGCGGTTGCAGCGGAATATCCTGTGCTGCGTACGTACGCTTTGGCTCCATCAATAATTCGCTATGGCAAAAATACAGGCACAGGTGTTCATGCTGATGATCTGACTGAGTTAGCAATTCAGCTATGCTCTGAATCGGCAGCTGCACTTAGTGGAACCGCACTGCAGGCCTATGGGAATCAGTAATTAGCAGACAAGTTCATTATGACCGAATCTGATCAAAAATCTTCCGAATCATTTACTCACACGCTGATCCGTGTCTTTGCTGCTCAGGGCATAGTGATGTTGGTTCTGTGGTTATTGCACGCAATTTACAATTAGGTCATGCATCCCATTAACTGGCTCATTGTCGTAGCCTATCTCGCTTATGTCTTATGGGATGGGCTACGTCGTTCCAGGGACACAGATCGTCTCAAAGGCTATTTTCTGGCGAATCAGAGTCTGCCTTGGTGGGCCGTCGGACTTTCTGTCATGGCCACACAGCTCTCTGCTGTGACCATGATTGGTACCACAGGCCAAGGTGCGACCGATGGTATCCGCTTTATTCAGTTTTACTTTGGTTTGCCATTGGCTATGGTGATCCTGGGTGTCACACTGGTGCCGTTCCTGCATCGCAGTGGAGTGTACACGGCTTACGAGTATTTGGAGAAGCGTTTTGGGCCCGGAACACGGTCGCTCACCAGTTTCCTTTTTTTGATGTCACGCGGTATGAGTTGCGGGACGATACTCGCCGCTCCGGCCGTAGTTATGGCGGCAGTGTTCGGGTGGGATCTTACGCTAAGTGTGGCCGTGATCGGAATTCCTACGGTACTGTACACGATGTTTGGCGGCATTCAGGCAGTGGCATGGGCGGATGTGAAGCAAATGGTGCTAATAGTGTTTTCTCTGGTGGCTGTCGTGGTTGTTCTTCTCGTAAAGATGCCGGTGAACCCTCACGACGCTCTTCAGATTGCCGGAGCCACCGGGAGACTTCAAGTATTCGATTTTTCATTCACACTCAACGAGACGTACACGTTCTGGTCTGGACTTCTAGGAGGAACGTTCTTGATGTTGTCCTATTTCGGGACAGACCAGAGTCAAGTGCAGCGCTACTTAGCGGCCCGCTCGGTTCCGGAGGCTCGACGATCCCTTCTGATGAGTGCTTATTGGAAAATTCCACTCCAGTCTCTGGTATTGCTCATTGGGGTTCTGGTATTTGTTTTCTACCTGTTCCAGGCACCCCCACTCCTGTACAATCCGGCGCATGAAGCTGCGGTGCGTAGTCACGCACCGCAGGAATATGCCGAATTGGAAAGTCTCTACGGTACCGAGTTTATGGCGCGAACTGCGGCTGCCGAGGAGGTTGCTGCGGGCTTGCCAGGTGCGGCCCAGCGATTAGAAACACACGAGAACAACGTAGGAAGCTTGCGTAACAATGCACTCGACCTCGCACGTGAAGCTACCGGGGAGGAATCAGTCAGAGACGTGAATTATATCATGCCCCGCTTTGCTTTGGATGTCCTTCCCCTGGGATTGACCGGGCTCTTTATCGCGGCAATAATGGCTGCTGCCATGTCCAGCATTTCTTCCGAACTCAATTCACTTTCGACGGCAACGGTAATCGATTTTTATCGGCGATGGATTCGCCCGGATGCTCCTGAGAGTCACATGCTCTGGGTCAGCAAATTAGCCACAGGTTTTTGGGGGATTTTTGCGTGTTTCGTGGCCACCTTTGCTGCGACACTGGGTTCTTTGATTGAGGTTGTGAACCGATTCGGCTCTTTCTTCTACGGTTCAATCCTGGGTGTCTTTATTCTTGCAATGATCCCGGCAGGCCGTGGTGTGGGGGCCTTCTACGGACTGATTGCGGGGATGGGCGCTGTTGCTGCGGTCAATTTTTTGGCGCCAGAGGTTTCCTTTTTATGGCACAATGTCGTTGGAGCCGTGACTGTACTTTCGGTTGGCTTGCTTTTTTCATGGCTCCGACATGATGTTACGTCCGGCAATGGCTCGGGATAGTGTAGCTTCGTCCGCATATGTGAGGGTGAGGCCAACAGGAATTCCCCGTGCAAGGCGCGTGATCTTTATTGCGAAGGGCTCCAGCAGTTGGGCTAAATAGAAAGCCGTCGTATCTCCTTCCACGGTGGGACTTATCGCCAGAATTATCTCGGAAATCTCCGAGTCCGGTTTCCCGATGCGTTCAAGTAACGAACGTATATTCAGGTCATCGGGACCAATTCCGTCCAGCGGTGAGATCACCCCGCCCAGTACGTGATATGTGCCACGATACTCGCCCGTGCGCTCGAGCGCCAGGATGTCCTCGGGGTCCTGTACGACACAAATCATGTCGGTTGCCCGCTTGCTGGAATTGCATATGGTGCAGACCTCCGTATCAGTCATGTTCCGGCAGATGCTGCAGGCGCGTACGCGTTCTTTAACCTCCAGCAGTGCAGTTGCGAGCCGGGATACTTCCTCTTTCGGCATTTTGAGAACATGTGTGGCTAGACGTCGTGCACTCTTACGGCCGATAGTGGGGAGCTTTGAGAATTGCTCAACCAGTATTTCCACTGACTCTGAGGCGAATTGCATTACTCAGAGTCCAAATTTGGAAAGGTCCATGCCTTTCGGAAGAAGGCTGCCGGCTTGGTCGCGGAGTTCGTTCTGTGCAGCTTCGCCAGCTTCCTCAAGTGCTTTGTTAACACCTGCTATGATGAGGTCCTGCAGCATTTCTATGTCCTCAGGATCAACGACCTCGGGATCCAGGTCAACCTTAATAATGCGCTGGGATCCGGTGGCAGTCACCTTGATCATTCCGCCTCCGGCTTCTGAGGTGATTGTGATCCGGCCGACAATTTCTTTTACATTGGCCATTTGCTTTTGCATTTCAGCCATTTTTTTGAAAATATTTGACATGATTGTATTGCTGCTAAGGTGTTGGGTTGTTTGCCAATCGAAGGTCAAAGGCTTCGGTGAGCAGCCGCAGGCCTGGGGATTGCGTTTTCAGCTTTTCGATTTCGGCATCCCAATCGGGTTTTATGGAGGGAAACAGCTCCGGTTTAACGACGAAATCGATCTCAAGGTCGCTAAGGCTGGGAACTGTTTGCATGGACTTTTTAATGGTTTTCAGCATATCTGCCTTTCTTGCGACATCCCTGATAATATCGCTGCTAACCGCGACCCTCAGGGTATTACCATACGTATCTATGGCGCGGGAGTGCATCATTGTCTGGACTCCTTGTACATGGCTGTGTTTGGCTAGGATCGCCAGAACTTGCAACCAAGCCTTCTGGAGGTCTGGCCGGGGTCTTTGATCGGGCTGTGCCTGTTGCGTACGGACGGGAGGGTTAGGAGTTTGCTCAGGGGTATTTTTTTTTCGTTTATGGCTATCCAGGGCTGATATCCCTCCAAGTGCATGAGATTGGGTTGCTTTTGCCTGTGGCTTGCTCGGCGTACTGCTGGTATCGCGAGGAGGAATGGGTTTAGCACTGGATGGGGGAGTGGGTCTGGGAGGAGGAGGGGCTTGCGTGGGCGGTGGTATTGTCGCAACAGTAACAGGTCGTTGTCCGGGTGTCTGCTGTACAACACGCTCCAAACGGCGAATCTGTGCCAAGGCTTCTGACAGGTCGATACTATCCCCCAAGCGTACCATCTTGATCAGGGCCAGTTCTATTGCCAAGCGGGGAGAGGTAGAGGTTGGCAGTCTGTTTTGGGTTTCATCAATGACCATCAGGATACGAAGCAGCACGGTTTCGGTAAATTCCTTGGCTGCTTCTGCATACCATTCACGCAACCTCTTACTAACATCAATTAGGGCATCAGTCCCCAGCGTTACAGTGATTAGCAAGTTACGTACATGTTCTGCCAGACCGTCAAGAAACTCTCTCACATCGTGCCCATCCGACATGATTCGCTCGGCGAGGCTGAGCATGGGGCCTGCTGCCCGCTGTGCTATATACCGTGTGGACTCGAAATATAGTTCTGCGTCTACCACACGCAGTGCACTGGCCAAAGCGGAGTACTTCAGATCTGATCCACAGAGTGCTACTGCCTGATCGAAGACGCTGAGTGCATCGCGCAGAGCACCATCTCCTTTATTGGCAATAAGATGGAGAGCATCCTCATCTGCTGTTACCTCTTCGCTTTTACAGATTTTGCTCAGATGATCAACAATGTCTTTTGTTGGAATACGCCGAAAATCAAAACGCTGGCAGCGGGACAGAATTGTTGGAAGAACTTTATGTGGTTCTGTGGTCGCAAAAATAAAGAGTACGTGCGGTGGCGGTTCCTCCAATGTTTTCAAGAGTGCATTAAAGGCCGCAGTGGTGAGCATGTGTACCTCGTCAATGATATACACCTTGCGACTTCCTCCTTGTGGTGGAATACGAACATTTTCTCGTAATTCGCGGATATCCTCCACGCGGTTGTTAGAGGCCGCGTCAACTTCAAAGATATTCAGACTTCGCTGTGTTTCGAAGTCTTTACAGGAGGCACAATTCAGGCAGGGTTCGACTTCTCCATCGGACTTGTCTGTACAGTTAATGGCTTTTGCCAAGATTCTGGCCGCAGTTGTTTTTCCAACGCCGCGAGGTCCGGTAAAGAGGTAAGCATGGGCAAGCCGTCCCATTTTGAGGGCATTTACCAGTGTTTGGGCAACATGCGACTGTGCTACGAGGTCCCCAAAAATCTGTGGACGATATTTACGGGCGGTGACTAAGTACTGGGATTCCGCCATGACTAGATGTGATTGCGGCGCATATGGGATAGACTTCCCATGGTGCAACAAAAATTTTTCTCAGGGGTTCGGACGGAATGAGTTTCTTTTCGTGATGTTTATTACGTCGGGGTATTTGCTCAAGTAACGTTGTAAGCTCATATTTTTCTGTTTAACAAGAGTTGAGGGTAGGTTTTATGTCTCTAAGGATTACTTGGTATAGCGAAAACGGTGTTAAGGCTGCGCTTCTGGATGGTAGGATTGATAGCTTGAATACGGTACTCTTCAGGCAATCCATCATTGATGGCATTACGGATGAGGATCATGTGCTCATCTTGGAGTTCAGCAATGTCAATTTCATCAGCAGCGCAGGCTTGCGGGTTGTTCTTGAGTTGGCGAAAACATTCAGGCCCCCCAAATCTTTCTCTATTTGTGGCTTGTCTTTTGCGGTGCGAGAGGTGTTCGAGATCAGTGGATTTGATCAGATTGTAAACATCTACGAGACGCTGGAGGAGGCAAAGATTGAACAATAAACTCTGCAGTCCATAACGATACTTCCGTTGCAATGTAACGGAGGTCGCTCGTTCTTAAACGCAAAGCCATTGGCCATAATCATGCCAGAGTCTATTGATAGTACGATTTCGGTGCAGGATCGCGCTTCGGTTCTGCATCCTTTTACGTCATTGGGTACGCATAAGCCCATGGTATTTACCCGTGGGGAAGGTGTGTGGGTCTTTGACGAGCGCGGGAACCGTTTTCTGGAGGGTGTGGCAGGGTTGTGGTCAGCTTCGCTTGGATTTAGTGAGCAGCGGTTGGCTGATGCAGCCTATCGGCAGTTCCAAGAACTGCCATTCATGCATATGTTTGCTTCGACGAGCCATCCGCCTGGTGTTGCCTTGGCGAAGGAGTTACTTCGTATAGCTCCGGTGCTTATGGCTAAGGTATTTTTTGCAAACTCTGGGTCAGAAGCAGTCGACTCAGCGGTGAAAATGATCTGGTTCTTCAATAACGCGCTGGGACGTGTACAGAAGAAAAAGATTATTGCACGTCGGGACGCGTACCATGGCTCGTTGATCGCATCTTCGAGTCTGACTGGACTACCACGAAACCACAAACTATTCGATCTTCCACTCCCAGGGTTTTTGCACACTGCTAAACCTCATTATTACCGGTGTGCACATGAAGGTGAGTCGGAGGAGTCGTTTAGCGCTAGATTGGCTTCGGAACTGGATGCACTGATCATGCAGGAGGGGCCGGAGACGGTAGCAGCATTTTTTGCTGAACCAATCATGGGAGTGGGAGGTGTGATTGTTCCCCCAAAAGGTTACATCGAAGCGATCCAACGAGTCCTGAAGAAGCACGATGTACTGTTGGTCGCTGATGAGGTGATTTGCGGGTTTGGTCGGACTGGAAATATGTGGGGCAGCCAGACTGTCGGCATGGAGCCGGATATACTGGTAACGGCAAAGGCGCTCTCCGCCTCTTATTTGCCGATTTCTGCGGTTATGGTCAATCAGAGGGTTTATGACGCGTTAGAGTCGGGGAGTGATGAAGTTGGTGTTTTTGCTCACGGGATGACTTACACGGGGCACCCTGTTTCTGCTGCTGTAGCCCTCGAATGCCTGAAAATCTATGAAGAGATGAATATTGAGGAGCATGTACGCACGGTCGGTACCCAGCTCCAGGAAAGCCTAAGGGATCGCGTTGCACCACATCCACTCGTTGGGGAGGTACGTGGGAGAGGATTGATGGCAGGTGTAGAGCTGGTTGCAGATAAGAACACACGCGAGCGGTTTCCGTCCTCACTTGGAATGGGGACAAAACTTCGTTCTGAGGCAATAAACCGTGGTTTGATCCTTCGGGCCATGGGAGATACGCTGGGAATTTCGCCGCCGCTTATCCTTACCGCAGAAGAGGTAGAATTCCTGGTGGCTACGCTATGTGAGGCACTGGACGCCACACAAGCCCATATGCCTGCGTAGCCTCTCGGGCACAGGCTGAGGCTCGTGGATGAATCTAGTTCGTCAGTTCTTACACGACAGTCGCTACTCAGTCGGGCGGAGGTATGGCTAAGTTCGTATCTGAATATCTAGCAAAGATATCCAAGTCGTCCTCTATGTTGGAATGTATGAGTGTTGGCTCGACGAACAGGCCAACAAAGCGTTGTATTTCCAAAGTGCGCTGGTACTCGAAATAGTCCTCGCTCAGCGAGGATAGGATCAGCAAGAGTTTGCCCTTCTCTCACCATACGTGGGGAACCGTTATAATCCCCAATGTGAGAAAAACAGCGCCGATCTACGAGTATTGTTTTCCGTCAAAGGCTCTATCTGTTACGACAGATGTCTCGTAGGGTGAGTCGTTGCCGTCGAGGTCGGTTCGATGTCACAGCCGCCGCGTATCTGCAAGTCCGTCCAAGGCCTAAGTGCCCGACGGATTGAAGCATAGATGCACTATCCGGGCTATCTCTCTTTGGGTAGTAACTTCAGCCCGATCTTGGAAGATGACAAGGTTGTTGATGTACGGACCCTAAGCATCTTTGTCATTGTAGTGAACTTTTCGCACACAGCTTCCCTGCTCCTAGTATCCAGGAGGGTTTGGGAGGGACTTTTTTCTTGATCGCCTCTATGTCATACTGTTGGGAGACCTGCTTGTACTTTTCTGCCGAAGGGGAGTAATCTCGGCAAAACACGTAGCTTATCTCCAAGAAGTAACTAGTGAACCATGATAATTGCTGTAATTTTGGGTGTGCTGGCAGCTTCCGGTGTTGTGTGGCTGCTCATTTCCAATGAGAGGAACAGGTTCACCGATACGCTCAAGTCTACGCGGTCTCCACGAGATCTGGGGGCCATGATGCTGGTAGAAAGATTTGGACAGCCGGTTTCTGTCGGGGAAAACCGCAATGTCACCCGAGTTGCGCATACATCAAAAAACTCCTCCGGTGCATTTTCTTCCTCAGAAGCATCCGGTATCTCCAGACAGGATGCGTTTGCTGCAATGGAAGGAGTGGCGCAAGGCGCATGGTTTGGTTTGGGTGCCATCCAGAACCTGATGCAAATTGATGAGCATGTGTATACGGCGATGGGAACGCTCGCGGGTGAGCAGCTTGATACGATCGGAGATCTGAGTAAACATTTGTCCAGTTGGGAGTCGGCCGAACTGGGTGAAGCACTTCCAGAGGCGGCAGTGGCCAAACTTATGGGACATTTGGCTGAACCCATTGTCGCCCAGAACCTGAGAGATCTCGGGATACAAGTCGAAATGCCGGATCTTTCCAATCAGGAGGGATACGATCTGGTTCTGAACGGGGAGTATTTCATAAACGTCAAAACGGTTGCCGATTCCAGTTCACTGGAAAATCATTTTGCAAGCTATCCCAAAATACCCGTAATCGTGCCGGAAGACATGGCCGGAATACCGGAAGATGCTATCTACCTTGGTGTAGCTGAATCCATAGAGAAGCTGGAGGGAGCGGTCAACTTAGGTAGTGAAAACATCGTGTTGGTGGACAATGCACTGTCCAATGCCGGAGCACTGGAGCGAGCAGAGAGCGCAGGTGATGCACTCCTGGGAAATGTGGATACGGTCGGGATTCCTTTAATCACGTTGCTACTATCTGGCTTCCGAGAAATTCGCTTACTTGCAGCTAACAAGACGGACCTACGAAATGCAGCTAAGAATTTGAGTTTGGATCTGGTTGGTACCGGCGGCGGAGGGATAGTAGGTTTTTCTATAGGGGCATCTGTTGGTACCGCCATTCTGCCCGGTGTAGGTACTGTTGTAGTGGGGCTTGGAGGTGCAGTTGTGATGGCGATAGCGAGTCGAAAGGGCACAAATTATATCAAAGAACGCCGTTTAAAAAAAGCATGTAAGAAATATGATAAAAAATGTCAGGAAGTAGGTGAGAAGATTCGTTCCTTGCAAGAGGATGCTCGTCATCGGTATAAATCTTCAGTTCAAGTCCTAAAAAATGATCTTGCGCGTTCTGCGGGGGATATTAAGAATGAGCTAAAGGCAGGATGTGATCGCTTGATTGATCGTCGGAGGAATATCTGCCGAGTAGAGAATGAGATTGCTCTGGAACTCTTGGATTCTGCATTAACTGAGTTGGAAGATGAGCGGCAGCGAATATTAGCTTTTGCTATTCCGAAATGGAAATTCAAGATGATTTATGGTAGATCTCTTAGGAAGCCATTGCAGGAACGAATTGAGTACCTCGAAAAATTATCCCGCCGTCTGGAATCAGAAGCACGTAAGATCATCAAAGCAAACTCTGGACAGGAGTTGATAGGAGATCAAGCACTTCAGTTTCTGCAATTACTACTTTGTGCAGATACAAAAACCAGCAGCATCCGTAGCAAGGTTAAGTCTTTCGAGGAGCATCGCAAAAATCTTGAAACGGCTTTCTTGAAACTTGTCCGAGAGAAACGAAGCAAGCTTGCCGAAAAAAGATTCCAATCTATGCAGAAACTGTCTGAGAAAATTCAATATCTGCAAGAAGAAACAGAGAATAAAATGAGTGCAATCCGTCAGGAACTCGAACCGCTGTTACAGAAAGTTAGGCGGGAATCGGACCGACTTGGAAAAAAGATGCGTCCCGCAGCAGACTGAGCTAGCACGGCACGAGTGATGTATCCATCATTCTGCACCTCAAAACATGGGGACGCACCAGTCAGCACGAAAGATGCATGGATCCTTTGGTTGATGGTAGCCATTAAAATAGATGAATTCTGGTAGTACGAGACGTTTTCAGCCCAGTATGCTAGATTCTTATCCAAGTATTGCCAATCCGTGGCACGCCCAAAACCAATCAGATACGTCCCAAATACAGATTGGAGTGTCTACCCCTGAATGTACTATGTTGCACGAGGTTGCTGAATCGGCTAGAAAAAACCCAGAACACTTGCATCCACGTAACCGCGTACCCCGTTAGGTAGGCTTACCTCTACGCCAACCTCTGTCTCCCCGATGAGCGATACCTTTACCCCTTCAGGTACGTCAATGCTTCCAGTTTCCGTGACGAGTGTTGTGGATTCGAGAATAGCGGCACCTTGAACAGAACTTCGCTCACCGGAGACCAGTACCGCGATCAAAAGAAGTAACAGGCCTATTCCCAGCGTTCCCACGCGTGCCCGCCTGTGCCAGTTACTGCGCGTATGTGACCAGATATGGTGTGCATACAACAGGCAGGCAATCAGATAAAGGCCCATACCTGCAATCAGAAACCCCCAGGCACTGTATTGGCTAAACAAGCTGTACCACCAGACCTGCCAGAATGGTGTGGGAAGCTCGGAGAATGGACTCTGAACATGTGCCTCGACGATCTGGATATTATGCAGGAGCTGTGGATCATCTCCCAGCAGACGGTGTGCGCGTTCATAATAACGGACGGCTTCACCAATCTCATCCAAACGGAAATATGCACTGGCAAGGTTATGGTACAGTGCACCACTTGCAAAGCCGGTTTCCAGAACAGCGTGGTACTGGGTAATTGCTTCCTCGTAAGCTCCAGACTCAACAAGCCCGTTGGCTTCGTCAAAGAGGCGAAGCGCATCTTCGAGTTGCTGGGCATTTGCTAACCCGACATATGCAACCAAAGTTAATAACAGAGCACCACGCCTCATGGGATCACGGATTCAAGTTCGCGGGCAATTGTGCTCAATATTCGGCTACCCTGAGCGTAATGCTCGTCCATTTGGGCAGTCGTGGGGGGAGCAGGAGCAAAGCGGGCGGCATCACAGGTATCGAGGAATTCAATCAACTCCTGTTGCCTCTCAGCACGAATACAGGCCTTATTTAATAGATCTGCAAGTTGTGCACGTGTAAGTCCACGCTCGTGTATATTCAAACGGTTACCGACAAAACCCAACACAGCCTGTTCAAGGGCTGCGTAGAATGCGTCGGGATCTCCTTCTGACAGACGTTTCCGAGCAGTTTTGAGATGCTTGCGGGCAAGAGGATGTGCACGTTGGTTCCTGGCCCAGGCGGTATCCGTAGCAAGACGGGTTGCCCGTCGCCTCAGTACAGCGGTAATGCCAACGCCGAGTACGGGAATCAGGAGCAATAAGTAGAACCATGTACCTCGGTGGAGTGGCATGTGGGTTGCGGTTACCCACTGGGGATCCCGCTTCAGTACTGCAATATCATCAACGGGGAAGCCCGAAGCCGTCACAGTTATGGGCGAAGTTGTAGCAGCTGTGCCGGTGACGGTAATGGGATCCAGATCATTCGAACGCACGATATACCGTACCTGTGAAGGATCAAAGTAAGCAAACTTGATAGGGGGAATCTGGAAGGTGCCGTTAGAACGCGGAATCAGTAGCCAAGTGAAGGTCTTACTTCCATGGATTAAGGTATTGGTAGCCGTTTTCGAGATACTTACCTCGGGGTCGTAGACCTCAAAAATACCCGGTATTTCAGGTTGGGGGGCTTCAATGAGTGCAATATTACCAGTTCCTTCAATGGTTAGCGTGAGTTGTAATGCTTCGCCGACCTCGAGCGTATTACGGCTCAGCGTGGCACGGAGTGAGTATTGTCCCACTGCTCCCTTGAATTCATTAGGCGCGCTGGGGGGGAGGGGGGTAGACGTGATATTTATCGCGGGGGAAGCTCGCTCAACTGTCGCGTATCTTCGCGAAAACAAAGGGCTACTAAATGGGTCTGCGTCAGGGGACTGAACCTCTGCCGAAATTTTGAGCGGATCAATAGTGAGTTCCCCCGCCCGCGTTGGGAATACAGCTATACGCCGGATCGAAATGACTTGATAGCGAATACCATTTTCCACGACCAGACTAGGCGTGGGGTTTGTAGAGAGATCCAACTCTTCCCGCCAAAAGCCCTCAGCATCCCAGGAGTCAGCCTGACGACTGTTGCGAGGCATTGTGCCCGGCCGGAAATACAATTTGTAATCAATCGCGATCTGTTCATTCAGATAAACTTCGCGATCGCTCTGGATTGCGCGAATAAAGATATCCTGTTCGGTTATCTCTGGTGAAGTATCAGCCGGATTGTCGAACAAACCGAACCCACCGAAGGGTGATCGACGTCGAGGACTTGGTCGCTGCGCTTGCGGCACAACAGTTACGGTAACAGGTGGTGTATGAAAGGTTGAGTCGCCAATCGTTACACTCGCCTCAAGGATGCGTGCACTGCCTTCCTTCTCGGGTCTGTAGTGCCAGGTATAGCTTACACTCCGAGAGACGCGTCCATTAACAATGGACATATTGGTACCTCTTGATGCAATCGAGGAAACCAGCATCAGGCCTTCCGCACCCGGTGGGCTGGGATTGACGATATCACTGGCGTTCGTCCCGGAAATCTCCAGTGTATATGACACTGTTTCCTGTGCACCAATAGTAGACGAGGAGACCAGACCGTTGACGGTTTGTGCAATCGAATAATGGGGTACAGACACAACACACGCACTGGCGAAGCCCAGCAATAAGATTGTACGCCACATCAGAAATTACCAGTCTTTTGCAACCCGCCTGGGGCGTCCTTCCATTTTTTGCATTTCTCGTAAGAGTTCTTCTTCTTCGTTCTCAAGCGCCTCCAGGATGCGTTCAGCCTGCTCACGGGTCAGTGGAGCCTCGCGCTGTTGCTCTTGCTGGGGCTCCTGCTCCTGTTGTTCTTCCTGTTGCTCTTGTTGGGACTGCTCTTCCTGTTCCTGAGGGTTTTCTTCCTGATTCTCATCCTGTTCCTGGTCACTCTCGCTTGGTTGATCGTTCTGGTCTTGCTGCTGATCCTGTTCTTCCTCTTGTTCCTGATCGTTGTTTTCAGATTGCTGCTGTTGCTCCTGCAGCTGTCGGCTTACAAACTCAAAATTATATTTAGCATCCTCGTTGTCCGGGTCTGCCAACAAGGCCTCCCGATAATGCGCGAGAGCCTCTTCCAACTGTTGGTTCTTAAATGCATTGTTTCCGGCATTGTATGCTGGGGTGGACTTGGCTCGATCATGGGGTGCGTGTGCAAGTGCTTCCCCAAATGCATTGCGCGCCCCCTCAAAATCTCCCTTTTGATGCAGTGCTATTCCCAGATTGTTTTGAAGGCCGTAGTAGGTCTCGTTCACTTCCTGAGTAGATTCATAGGATGAGAGGCCTTCCTGATACGCATAGGCGGCTCCTTCGTATTGCCCCTGCTTCAGGGAATCATTGCCATTCCGACCATGCTTCTTAGCATTACCCATCGGAATTACCTGAATACTTGCCAAGAGAATACTGAATATGGTTGCTAGGGTCATTTTGTCAGGTTTTTTTCCGTGAGGTCGCCCGGGGGCCTTTGCGGACAGTAATCAGCCCGTCCACGCAAAGTAACAGCAATGCAAGTGCCAAGGGCCATTGATACTTGAGATCATAATCTTCAAACTTTTCCTCAGCCAGCGTGGCTTGATCCAACCGTTCGAGTGCAGGAACAACGTTGGAAAGTGCACTGGACGTACGGGCAATCTGAAAATACGCCCCATCTGTGCTGAGTGTCCTCAGACTGGATTCTTCCAGCCTTGAATGTACAATTTGTCCTTCAAGGTCCCGCTTGTACCCGGTACGTTGACCGTTTGCACTGTATATGGGAATTGGAGCACCCTCAACCTCACCAACGCCAGCTGCAAAAATCGTGATGCCTTCATCGCGTGCTGCAGCTAAAATATCTTCTAGTTCAGCGACATGGTTTTCACCGTCGGATACAATCAGCAGCGCTTTCGAGCGTGTGGTTTCGGGATCAATGCTGGGTGAGGGGGCATCGAAGGCCTGGGTGGCCATCCGAAGCGCTTCACTAAAGTCTGTACCAGGTGTGGGCAACAAGTCAGGATTCGCAACATCCAGGAATAGTCGTACAGCACTGTAGTCGGTCGTAAGCGGACATTGGATGAATGCGTCACCCGCAAAGATGACCAGACCCACACGATCTCCACGCAGCTCCCCCAGAAGTTTCTTGATTTCATTACGTGCTCGTCCCAACCGGTTAGGTGCAACATCTTCCGCCAGCATTGAAGCCGATACATCCAGCGCAATCACCAGATCAATGCCTTCACGTTTTACCTCACGCAGTCGAGTTCCTACTTGGGGGCCAACAAGGGAAATAGCCAGCAAGCCAACCGCTGCTGCGATGATCGAGGCTTTGTAGCGGCGTCGCCGACCACTAACGCCTTGAGAGAGTCTACGAACGAGTGGAATGTCACCAAAGCGCACTTGTAGTGTGCGCCGCCGCCAGGTCGCGTACAGGCTGAGCGCGATGACTAGGGGCATAGCCCAGAGGGTCCACAAGTATGACTCGTTGAGCCAGGCCATTAGGGAAAACGACGGAGCAGGGTTGTCTTTAACAGCACCTCTATCAAGATCAGAAGTAGCCCAGGCCATAGAAAACGTACGTAACGTTCCTCATAGTCTGTATATATACGTGTTTCGATTTGGGTTTTCTCCAAATCGCCAATCTGTTCGTAAATCTCACGGAGTGCCTGCTCATCGGTGGCCCGAAAGTACTGTCCTCCGGTACCCCGTGCAATTGAACGCAGCATGTCCTCATCAATTTCCACAGGGACCATTTGACGTTGTCTTCCGCCAAAGGGGCGGTCAAAGACGAATGGCGCCTCTCCATAGGTGCCGACACCGATCGCATAGACGCGTACTCCCAAGGTTGCAGCAACTTCGGAAGCGGTTACTGGGTCTATTTCACCGCGATTATTTTGTCCATCAGTAAGCAGAATGATAACTTTGCTCTCTGCAGGGGTATCCTTAAGTCTGTTGACGGCGGTCGCCAGTGCGGTACCAATTGCAGTGCCATCCTGGATGACCCCGACTTCGACCTCTTCCAACATTCGTTGCAGGAACGCATAATCCAGTGTGAGTGGGGCCTGCGTGTACGCTTTTGCCGCGAATACGATAAGTCCAACCCGGTCTGACACGCGTCCTGCGATAAACTCAGAAGCAACTTCACGGGCTGCCTCGAATCGGTTTGGTCGAAAATCTTCGGCTCGCATGCTTGTAGAGGTGTCCAGAACCAGAACGATATCAACCCCTTCGGCATAGCGCTCCTGTGTTACTTCGCGTACTTGGGGGCGTGCAAGTGCAAGTACGCACAAGGTAAGTGCTCCCATGCGCAGTAATGAAGGCAGGATGACAGCATAAACACGAGGGCCACGGGGCGCATCGCGTGCGGCCCGTAGATTACTGAAGGTAAGGCCCGGAGTAGCCTGTCTGCGCAACCATTGCCAGAGTCCGTAAAGCGGGACTAGGATCAATAGAAATAGCCACTGCGGTTGGGCGAACTCCATGATAGTCAGCTAACTTTGACAAAATCTTCCCTGACCGCGCGCTGATCAAACTTGACCTCTACACGGTTGACAATTTTCACTGCTTCCTTCAACGCAGATCGTCCTTCGCTTACCGCAGGAGTTACATCAGCAAATTTGACCAAATCTGCAAGAGAAAGGACCTGCCCCAATTGTCCCGGAATACCGGACGGCACTTGATGCTGCACGTTTGGGTGTACCAGATCCTGGACGAGTTCCCGGGTTGTAGATTCCAAGGCCGGTATGTGCAGTCGGTCTTCAACGTACGTGCGAAGTATGTCCGACAGGTCTACGTAAAACGTCTCGACCTGTGCTCTTTTGGCGAGGGGAGCATTTTCAAGTGCACGCAGACGTTCCAGTGCCACCATTGCAGGGTCGGGGGGAGCATGCTCTTCGGGTTCACTGATATAAAGAGTTTTTGGATGTTTGCGTCGCCAGATAACATACCAGATCAACGCGCCTGCAATCAGGACGGCAAATCCCAAAAGGAAGAACGGCCACAGTGGAGGCCCAAAACCAACAGGAGACGCCATATCCTGAATGTCCTCGGCATCCTGTGGGACCACTGACATCACAAGCAACTCCAGGGCTGGTGTTGTGGCTGTCACATCGCTATCTGGAAACCTGATGGTCAGTGGTGCTAAGCGGGCCGTATCCAAGGCAAAGGTAGTCACCTCATACACGGCGCTGTCCAAGCGTACATCTGTGTCTAATAGGCGTGTTCCGGCAGATAGGAGCCTAATGGGAGTAATATCACCAAAGGAGGAGTCCATGTTTGGGAATGATGGCACCTCATCAAACCCATGCATCGCCACAAGTGTAAGCGCGAAACGATCACCCACATTAACGCTGTCCTCAGAAATATAGGCTTCCACACGTTGGGCCTGAAGTGTATTAACTTCGGCAAAGAGGGTAGCTGCCGCAGCAAGTATGGCACACAAATGCAATCTCCTCATCAGGCAATCTGTGCATGTGCACGGAAGAACTTTGCCAGTGGGTCAACGAAGTCTTCGCCGCATTGGATTTCAACGTGGTCAACCCGGGCACGTCGGAAAAGCATTTTAAGTTG
The DNA here is from genome assembly GCA_002238805.1 of Rhodothermaceae bacterium bin80. Lineage (GTDB taxonomy): Bacteria > Bacteroidota > Rhodothermia > Rhodothermales > Bin80 > Bin80. The sequence goes on from MPNB01000011.1 coordinate 40,285, forward strand.
TGCGTTTCTGTCCAGAGAAGATTGACGAAACGCATTCCGCACCGCACGGCTTCCCGTATCCAACAGTTGAGCTCGATTGGTTTCTGGATCGAATAGAGTGACCAGTCCAAGGGAGGGGAGGGATTTTTCACGAGGATCCTGTAGCTGTACAGCAACGGTGTCATGCCGGCGAGAGACCATTCGCAATGGTCTCTCAAAGCCTTCGTCCAGAAAATCACTAACCAGTAACACGATTGATCTTCGTCTAATTACTCGAAGGATATGATCCAAAGCCACTTGGATTGCCGTGGCCGAAGAGCAAGGCTCGTGAGCAAACAGGTCACGTATCAGACGTAATACATGCCGTCGTCCGCTTTTCGGGGGCACAAAGAGTTCAACCTGATCAGAGAATAACAAAAGGCCAACCTTATCATTGTTCTTGATGGCACTGAATCCTAAAATCGCACAGATCTCTGCGGCGATTTCCCGCTTGAACTTATCACGGCTGCCAAAATCACTTGAGCCCGAGATATCTACAACAAGCAACAGCGTCTGCTCCCGTTCTTCCTCAAAAATCTTGACGAAGGTATCACCGGTGCGTGCAGTCACGTTCCAGTCAATCGTTCGAATATCGTCCCCAAACTGATAGGGGCGTACTTCCGAGAATTCGATACCGCGACCTTTGAAGGCTGAGTGGTATTCTCCACCAAAAACGTTGTTAACCAAGCCTTTAGTACGGATTTCAATTCGCCGAATTTTGGCGAACAGTTCACGTGGGATCATTGGGAGACCAAAACACACAGGGCGGATAGGTAACGATTTTAGAGGAAAAATGTTGAACCGGACAGCTGAGTATTGGATAACTTGGGAATCCTAGCAGGATCTGTGGAGTTTCAGTCCGCGAGATTTTTTCACCAAAGCTGTCTATCGAGGAAATGAAAACACGTTTATTACTTTGCGTCTCTGTCTGTCTGCTGGCTTTCTCAGTACCCACTGAGGAGCCGTCGTCTTGGTCGATTGATGCGGTACACTCCAACATTGGGTTCAAAGTGCGTCACTTGGGGATCTCCAATGTTCGAGGCGAATTTCTTGCCTATGATGCAGAAATTCTGATGGACGGCACTGATTTGAGTACATTAACAATCAGTGCTACGATTGAGACAGGTAGTGTTGACACCGGCAACGAGCGTCGAGACAATCATTTGCGTTCGGATGATTTTTTTGGAGCTGAAGAGTTTCCGAACATGACCTTCACTAGTACAGAAATAACCGACATTGAAGGCGGCAACTTTCATTTAGTCGGTGATCTTACTATCAGAGACGTAACTCAGTCGGTCGTGCTGAAGAGTGAGTTTCTCGGAACGGGCAAGATGGGGGATTCCGAGCGCGCCGGGTTTGAGGCACGCACGGTGATTAATCGTAAGGATTTCAATCTGTCGTGGGATCGGTTGACTGAGGCCGGAGGATTTGTCGTAGGACACGACGTTGAGATAATACTGGAGCTGGAAGTCATAAAAGATTAACCCGAAAACTGATGCGTGTAGGCGTCATTGTTTTTCCGGGCTCGAATTGTGACCACGACGCTTACCACGTTGCACGCCATGTGTTTGGCCTCGAAACCAAGTTTATCTGGCATAAGGAGCGGGAATTACCACCTGTAGACTTGGTTATTGTGCCGGGTGGTTTCTCTTATGGAGATTACTTGCGGGCTGGGGCGGTTGCCCGTTTTTCCTTGATAATGGACAGCGTCGTGCGCTTTGCTGAACGCGGCGGGCTCGTCCTGGGGATTTGCAACGGTTTTCAGGTTCTGTGTGAATGTGGGCTCCTGCCGGGTGCACTGCTTCGTAATGCATCCGTTCGATTTGTCTGTAAGTGGGTTCATTTACGAACCGATAACACAGAGGTCCCTTTTACACGTAATGCTGAATTGGGGCAGGTTCTACGTATTCCCATCGCTCACGGTGAGGGTAACTACTACGCAGAGGCATCCGAGTTGGTAGAGTTGGAGCGTAATGGACAGGTTGTTTTCCGGTATACGACGCCGGCAGGTGAGGTCACACCGGATTCCAATCCCAATGGATCAGCCAACAACATTGCGGGCATAGTGAACAGAGCTGGAAACGTGCTCGGTATGATGCCTCATCCTGAACGAGCTGCAGAAGATGCTCTAGGCAGTCGGGATGGTGCGGTACTTTTCCGAAGCCTCCTGCGTACGTAATCCATGGGACTATTTGGATTAGATTCTCCTGTGACGATACTGCTTCTTGTTGCTATTGTCATGGTAAGTGGTTTTGCACTCTTTGTCGACCCGACGCTGATTGATCGTCTGGGATTTAGGCCGACCCGAGTTGCGCGGGAACCATACCGCTATATTACCGCCGGTTTTGTGCATGTCTCACTTATGCATTTGGCTTTCAATGCAATCACACTGTACTTCTTCGGCCCAGTCCTGGAGGCGCGTCTGGGGAGCACGGATTACCTGATTTTGTATGTGGGGGCGCTCTTATGTGCACATGCATTGACGCATTTCCAGCATCGGCAGAACAGCGGATATAATGCTGTTGGGGCGAGTGGGGCCATTAGCGGTGTGCTCTTTGCCTATGTACTGTTTGCTCCGTATGATCTGATTTATATTTTTGCAGTGCTGCCTATTCCAGCGGTACTTTTTGCCTTCTTGTTTGTGGTTGGAAGCATTTATGCGATGAAAAGCGAGAGGGCATTCGGAATTGCCCACGAGGCTCATCTCGGGGGTGCTATAGGTGGGGTGCTCTTGGCAATTGTACTGGAGCCGGGCATACTCCCCAGTTTTTTTGACCAGCTCTTCTAGGCCATTCATGGATCGGGCTGGACCTGAGAGCATGCTGCCTGGATTTTACGGGTTAAGGTTCACGCATGTGACCGGAAAAATTTATAGGATTTCTGAGGAGAGCAGACTGTAATCAATGCCACGATTGCTTGAGTATTGCAAATTTCTTTTCTCTCGGGAGTTTTCTTACACATTCGAGAGCTAACTTTTAGCAAGGTTGCAATTGGTCTTCACACCGCCACGACACCGATACGTAGCCCACTGTTCACCGCCCTGTCATTCACCTCGGTTATGAGATCTACTATTGTTGTCGGTATTTTGGTTTTGACGGTAATCGGCTGCACCTCAGCTGTTGAGGAAGAGTCGTCTCCAACATGCTCCTTTGAACGCAAGGCCGGTGAGCATCAGATAATTGGCTTTTATCCCGCAGCAAAACATAATGTGTTGCCTGTATCCCAAATAAGGTGGGATATGCTTACGCGTGTGATTTATGCGTTTGCAATACCGAGAACTGATGGATCGCTTGATGTCGCACATCTTTCCCGATTGGACTCACTGGTTCAGGCAGCTCACGCGAATGGAGTTGAAGTCTATGTTTCGGTAGGCGGAGCTACGGGTTCGTCAAACTTTCCTATTTTTTCCGCGGATGAAACTGCTCGCGGAAATTTTGTGCGTACCGTGAGGCAGTACTTGATTGCAAACTGTCTCGACGGGGTTGATATCGACTGGGAGGAATGGACCAAAGATGATGCCAATATTCCGATAGCTTCGGAAAAGGCCACCTTTGTGTCATTGTTGGAAGAGCTCCGCCTCTCGCTGGATAACTGGGGAATATCACTTGATGTCTACGCGGGAGACTGGTACGGCAGACATTACGATGAAGTGTATCCACTGGTTGACTATGTGCATGTGATGGGATACGATTTTTCCGGGCCATGGTCTGCACCTGGTCCCCATTCTTCTTTTGATCAAGCCATTGGGACGGGTTCAGACGCTTCTGCAACCGGTTTGGCTTACTGGGTCAACTATCGTAAATGGCCCTCAAGTAAGATTATCCTCGGCATGCCATTTTATGGAAGGGATTTTGATGTTAATGGGGGCACAGGTGTTGCATACCGCAATATTGTTGCACGACATCCGAATGCTCCAGGTACAGACCAGGTCGGAAATATCCACTATAACGGTATGCAGACCATTGCCGATAAGACGCAATATGTAGTCGACAATAGCTTCCCTGGTGTGATGATTTGGGAAATTACACACGACACACGTGATCCAGCGACGAGTTTGCTGCACGTCATCAATGGTGTAGTGAGCCCGTAACTTTCCTGATGAACTGACTAGCAGGTATCCGTATAAGCTGACTGGTAATAAAGACGTTGTTGAGGACCTGTACTGGTGAATGGCTAGAGCTTGCTTGGTGCATCCCCCTCAAATTCAGATATATAATTTTCTGAAAATGCACCTCTCAAACGGGTTCTAAAAACCTAACCGACGTGACTATATTTGTAACCAAACGTGAGCGCAGGCTCTGGACTTGCGCTGCGCTCGTCGTATCGGTAATCTACTTGACTCTTGGTGTGGTGAGGAGTCTGCTTCAGCCGTTGGAAGCCAGCGGCTGGGGGTCGTGGCTGTTTCTGTCAGGTTGTTTTTTGATTTTGGTTTTCATATTGACGCAAGGCATGACCATGCTGCCGAGATGGCCAGAGATCGTCGTTGGAGTGGGTATTGCTGTGATCTATAGTTTCACACTCATGAGCATAGCAAAGCCGGAGGAACGGATGCATCTAATTGTATATGGTATAGTCGCTCTGCTTATTTATGCAGCGCTACTGGAGAGATCTGCATTTGGCCGGACAATCCGTGCCAGCTCTATAGTGGTCGTTATGGTTACGACTGGCCTCGGTTTGGTAGATGAATGCCTCCAATTGGCCTCACCGGATCGTGTATTTGATGTGCGCGATATACTGTACGATGCGCTAGCAGCTACCATGGCAGTGATAGCCAATGCATCACTGCGGTGGGCAAGAAGACTATTTCGATAGACAAAAAGGTGCTATACTGCTTCGTGCAGCGTGTGATAATAATGGACAGGCTCGGTTCTTGGACGGTCCCTGGCGGCGGCATTCTCTATTGTTGAGACAGTTTTCTCAACCAAGCGATGCTTCAAGGATGGCGTATTCTTTGTCCACGACAGCATTGATGGAACTCAGTAGGTTCTTGAGGACATGATTATTGTCCAGGACCCAACTGGTCTCGCTGCTTTGGTATCCGTAGTCCGTAGCCCTTTCCATTGTCTCGAGAACTGGAAGTACATCAAGGGCCCGGCCATGATAAGCCTTACGCACTCCCATGAGGGGCATACGGACATCACGTACGCCAGCGAATTTCGTTAGGATTAGCAATTTTGCTAAGCCGAACGGCAATAATCGACCGTTTGGGAGTCGCTGGAGTGCAGGGTTGATGTCGGGCAGACAAATTGTGAATCCCACAGGCTCATTATTGAGTTCGACAAAAAAGCAAATCCTTGGATCTACGATACTTTTCATTGCCTTTGCTAGGTGTGCGAACTCGATATCTGTGACGGGGACAAATCCCCAATTATCAGACCAGGCGTCATTGTATATCTCCCTTATCGTGGCCACCTCTTCGCCAAAGCGGGACATATCAAGTGTGCGCACTGAGAGACCCGGATTACGGCGATAAATGACAGCAGCGCCGCGTCTCATGCGGTCAATTGCAACGTGCTTGCGGTGGATGTAGTATGCCCACATGGTCATGACGCGTACAAGTCCCCAGCACTCCAGGTAATTCTCGTAGTACGGAGGGTTGTAGGTCATCATTATCGCGGGTACCCGGTCGAATCCGTCAACTAGGAGGCCGGCGGGATCATTCAAGGATGGGTTAACCGGTCCGCGCATAGTGTGCATTCCCTGCTCTTGAAGCCAAGCAGCAGCAGCATCCAGGAGTGCAGCAGCGGTTTCAAAGCGTTCTTGAGTTTCGAAGAACCCAAAAAAGCCGGCCTCATCGTTGTGAGTTTTCAGGTGCATCCCATTGATGATGGCGGCGATTCGCCCTATGACCTTTCCGTCCGCACCGAATGCAAGGAATAGCTGCATTCGTCCATGCTCGAAAAATGGATTCTTGCGTGGATTCAGGACCTCGAACTGATCCATGCGAAGCGGGGGTACCCAAAACGGGTTGCCCCGGTAGAAGTCGTACGGGAATTGAACAAAACGTCGCAGGTCCCGCCGCGATTTGACCGGGCGAATAACACATGAGTGCACATCTGACATACTGCTGCTATACTACAGGGCTAGCTAACACTCCGTGCTTTCGGCCTACGCGGCAGAAGGCGTCAAGGATGAAGTCCAAATCCTCATCAGTGTGCGTCGCCATGTAAGATGTACGCATGATTGTAAGGCCGCGAGGCACAGCACCGCGCCACGGTACAATTGGATTCACAAAGATGCCCGCCTCCAGTAAGTCAGTCCAGAACTGGAATGCGGTCATCATTTCATTGCCAACTACGACTGGAATAATGGGGGCTTCACTGGTCCATACATCGAAGCCGGCATTACGGAACCCCTCCCGCATATAGTTCGAAATTTGCCATAGGCGATCAAGTCGCCAGGTCTCTTCCTGAAGAATTTCCAGACACTTGAGCACCGTTGCAACAGTACTGGGTGGCATAGACGCACTGAAGATGTGTGCGGGAGCCATGTGTCGGATGTACTCGATTACATCAAGATCTCCGGTTGCAAAACCACCTAGTGAGGAGAAGCTCTTCGAGAATGTTCCTGTGGTTAAAGGCACCTCGTCGTTCAGCCCGAAATAAGCTGCAGAGCCCCGTCCGCCAGGGCCAATCACACCTACCGCATGGGCGTCGTCCAGCATCAGAGCGGCGTCAAACTCGTTAGCAAGTTTTACCAGTTCGGGTATTGGAGCAATTCGCCCGCTCATGGAGAACACGCCATCGGTAACGATGAGTTTGTCAGATTCCGGTCTTTCTGCGTCGGCTTTCTCGAGGAGACGACGCAGATGCGCCATATCAAAATGTCGGTAACGCCATGTGTCGGCTGTACTCACTTGGGTACCGGCAACAATGCAGGCATGGTTCTCTTTGTCTGAGAAGATCAGATCGTTTTTTGACGTGATTCCTTGAATCACTCCCATGTTCGTCATGTACCCTGTTGAAAACAGGACACACGCCTCTTTTTGCATAAAGGCTGCCAGCCGAGCTTCGAGCTCAAGGTGAATGTCCAGTGTGCCGTTCAAAAAGCGGCTGCCTGTGCAACCGGTGCCATATCGAGCGATAGCATCATTGGCGGCCTCTTTAACGCGTGGATCACTGGTTAATCCCAGATAATTATTTGATCCAGCCATGACGAGCTCACGGCCGTCAATGAATGCCCTTGTTCCTTCACTACGCGAAATTGCACGGAAATAGGGATAGAGGTCGGCCTTTTTTGCCTCACTGATCAAGGCCCCGGGTGCCATAAAGGCCCGTGTCTTCCCAAAAATAGCGGGTTCTGCGGGCAGTGTTTCGGCCGGGTTAATCATATGGAGAGGGGGAAGGGGCGTCAAGTGATGGGTAATATACCTTGGATGTTACAACAGTAACCAGATTTGGTGTTAGGTGTGGGCTTTCCGTGATTTAGTGCGAATGTGGGCCCGTGGAGTTGCAGATATATGCAATTCCTCCTCAATTAGGTCAATTGCCTGACTATTGCCGCGTACGTTCCACGAATGGTTCATGTTCGACTTGGAATCAATGTACCCATGAAATTGCTCCAGATCATCTGCCGATACGTTTCGACCAATTACAGCTTTTCCCAAGGTTTCTCGTTCAAGAAAGATAGCGTTAAGTGTTTGTTCAAAGATACCACGGTTGGGCACGACCATGAGCGGTTTTCCCAAGTAAAGTGATTCGCTAAGTAATGTGAATCCAGCTGTACACAAAACGCCTCGACACTCGGCTAGATCTCCCAGGAATTCTTCAACACATGCGGGCTTAAAGGTAATGTTCGGGTAACTGGAGGTGTCTCCGGGTTTTGGGAAGTTATAAACGATGTAACGACGACCGTCCGCGCGTAAGTGCTCCAAGAGTGGCTGACTTCCCTCTGGCTGGTTGTAGTAGACCAGGATATGTTCTCCTTCGGTTGGCTTAATCCGAACGATTTCGGAGCGAATAATTGGAGGAACAATGGTCGTTATGTCCGGGCGTTTCACTTCGGGATAGAAGAAAGAGGATAACAAAAGTCTGTTGGGAGTGCGTGGTGCAACGACATTGATCACGATACGTGCCAGATTGGCGTGATACTTATGCCGGGTGGGGAGTGCATAGCAGGTTTCTGTGACGATCTGTTGGTGATTGAGCGAGATTACAGGGAGATCCAAAAGATTGGCCGCCCGCCAGGAAAATGCCTCAAAATCAGTAATGACCATATCGGCCTTCCATTCACTGATTTGATTGGCCAGTTTGCGTACAATTTGATCCAGGTTACGGATTGACGGCCAATTGGCCCAGATGGTTGCCCTTGCTTGAACAGTATTGTTTCGTAGGACCGTTTGCAACTGTCGCACGGGGATTACATCTTCCCCTTGCGCCTGCAGGATTTTCTGTGCTGCTCCGCCACCGCAGAATCGCACGTGATGCCCACGTCCACGCAGCCCCTCGGCTATGGCCATACCCCGGGAGGTATGACCACGACCCTGTCCACTAAGTGCGTAAATAATGCGCGCCATACTACACAACGGCCAAAGATTACCAAGTGATCGAAAGTCCAAGCTTTTCTGGTCCTCCCACTATTTGAATGGTCAACGATTCGTCTACGTCAAACTCTGCCAAATGTGCACTCACGTACGCATCCAGGATAGTGAGTCCATACCATGCGATAGTACCGAAGTACAACAGGTCTCTGTTGCGTCGTAGGCTATCCCGGTTGGTACGGAACTGAGGTTCCAATCTAGCACGACGTGCTTCTATCTCTTCTGGCATTAGGCTTGACTCGGGATTTAGTCCTAGGTCGCGAATAAGCTTGGCATAGTCACCAGCGTAGTGAGGGAATACGGGCATTCCATCCTCATTGGTGCGTGCAGTGTAAAGATAGGCATGCCGGTAAAGCAGGTACCGTCTGTTAACCAAAAGGGCAGAACCAGAAAAGGCGGCAATACCGACGTAAACAATGGGCACCTTGTAGTACTCACGGTTATACAGCTGCCCCCATCCGGGTACAAGTGCACGTCGCAGGGCTGTGTTCGGATCCGGATGGACCAATACAGGGTCCGTCATCATTGTATCCAGTTGACCATGTGCAGATGATGGGATTACCAGCAGAAGGGATAGGCCGACAAGCGTGGAGGTTGTCAGTGTGGGATGAGCCATACTACTGGCTTGAGCCGGTGAGTAATTCGAGCACGCGTGAAAAATCTTCCTTTGAGTAATAATGGATTTCAATTCGGCCTATGCCTTTCGGTGATTCCTTTACGCGCACCTTTGTCCCTAAGTGTTTGCGTAGCTCATTTTCGACTTCAGTCACATGCGGTTTGCGGTGAGTATGTGGTTTTTTTGATTTTTTCGGCTTTTTTTGCTGGAGTTTCACGCGTCTTTCTACTTCACGCACGCTGAGGTCTTGGTGCTGTATTTCATCAAAAAGTTTTTGTTGAGTTTTCTCGCTGGGGAGGGCAAGTAGAGCGCGGGCATGGCCGGGTGTGAGGATCCCTTCTCGGAGTCCGAGTTGGATTTTGGGTGGAAGATGCAGGAGACGTAAAAAATTTGCGACGGTTGAGCGTTGCTTGCCGACTTTCCGGGATACATCTTCCTGTGTCAGTTCGTATTCGTCGATGAGTCGCCGATAGCCGAGGGCAACATCAATCGGGTTGAGTTCTTCCCGCTGAACGTTTTCAACCAAGGCCATTTCGAGCATTTGTTCGCCTTTGGCTGGTCGGATATAGGCTGGGATTTTCTCTATTCCTGCGAGCTTGGCAGCTCGCAGACGTCGTTCACCGCTGATAAGCTCAAATTCTTCATCTTTTATGGCACGAACGGTGATTGGCTGAATCACCCCCAGTTGCCTGATGGACTGAGCAAGCGAATCGAGTGATTCAGGTTTAAAATCCTGCCGGGGCTGGAACGGATTAGGCTTGATCGCACTTAGGGGTAGTGCGAATGTGCCACTGACTAATGTATGAGCATCCTCTTCGGAACGCAGATGCCCATCATCGTCAAGCAGCGCACCTAATCCGCGTCCAAGTGCAATCCTTTTTTCTGACATGAGCACGCGGGAGAGGGGTTTTTTGCAACAGTTCCCCGCAATGTACCATTAGCTGGATCAGCTGTTCGATGGAGAAGTAAAGCGGGGAGTTCCAGTACTGGAAAAAGTGGCAAGCTGGAGAATTTCTCTGGCTAGGGCTCGATAGTTACGGGCCCCGGTGCTGGTCGCATTATGCATTACAACAGGCTTCCCAAAGCTGGGAGCTTCTGCGATAGTAACGTTCCTGTGTATAATGGTCTTGAATACCCGATCACCAAAGTAACGCTTTACCTCGTCACGCACACTTCGGGAGAGCCGCAGACGTCGATCATAGAGTGTTAGGAGCACACCTGCAATTTGCAGGTCAGGGTTGAGACCGTTACGTATAATTTTGATCGTATTGAGCAGTAACCCAAGTCCTTCAAGGGCAAAATATTCTACCTGCACGGGAATAATAACACTATCGGCTGCAGTGAGTGAGTTGACGGTCAGGAGTCCAAGGGAAGGTGGACAATCGATGATTACATAGTCATACTTCTTTGTAAGCTCCTTCAATGCATGCTTCAAAAGGCGTTCGCGTCTTGGCACACTTATGAGCTCAACCTCTGCTCCTACAAGGTTAATGTTGGCGGGAAGCAGATCCAAATGTGGCACCTCTGTGCTGGTGATTACTTCGTCTGGTGTCGCCTTTCCAATAATGACCTCATAGATCGAAAGTCCTCTGCTCTTGATATCGTGACCAAGTCCGGAAGTGCAGTTACCCTGTGGATCCATGTCCACCAGTAGTGTCAGGCGTTCCTCTACAGCCAAGGAAGCTGCGAGATTGATGGCAGTTGTAGTCTTACCGACACCGCCCTTTTGGTTGGCAATCGCTATTATCTGACCCATACCTCGAATTCACGTATGGTTTGGAGATACACGCAGGTTATCTGTTATGGGGAGATGGGAGCAGCCGCAAATCAGAACAGAGAGTAAATAAATGGTGCCAACGCTGACCCTTGAGTCAAAACGATGAGAAGACTCAACAGCAGTAGGAGACCCACAATGGGCATCAGCCAATACTTCTTGCGCATCCGCAAGAACCGCAGAAACTCCGTGACAATGTGAATCTTATTCTTCATGCCGTTTGTGAGCCGATACAACCTTGCACGTTCTACGCAGTAAGCGCACTAAGTGTCCAAAATTGTGTAGGCAGGGGTGCTGTGGACAAACAAATTCCAGTGGTTTTTGTTGTACGGGGCGCGCAACACGAGCATGCATGTTTGCGTACAGGCTAGGCAGTTACCCGCCGATATAAGATTTACGTTTTGATTCATTTTTTCATCGAAGTCTGGGAGGGATTGAACATCGCCTTGCGCTCCCTCATCTCAAATCGTCTGCGCAGCGGATTGACAATGCTCGGTATTATCATCGGGATTGTGACCGTGACTGCGATGTTTACGGTCATTAATGGCTTGGAAGGGGCGATGAATCGTTCATTGGCATTATTAGGCACTAATGCGATTTATATTGAGAAGACGGGCTGGTTTGTGGAGGGAGATGAACGACGACAGCAATGGTCTCGACCGGATCTCCGTTCGGACTTGGCAGAACATATTCGTGAGCACTCTCAGTATGCCGTTGCAGTAGCCCCGCTAGTCGATACGGGCCGGCCAATTCGTTATCGCGATCGTGCCATGTACGGCGTGTATATCCAAGGATCAACTCCCGAAATAGCAAGTGTGGATGACGTGGAGCTTGTAGAGGGGCGCTGGTACAATGATCTGGATAACCTGGTTGGCCGTAACGTAGTGGTAATTGGTGATGCTGTGAATGAGACTCTCTTTCCGAATGAACGGGCGGTGGGAAAAACGATCCGCATAGGCGGTAAGCGATTCGAGGTAATTGGAGTTTTGGAAAAACAGGGCAAGTTTTTTGGCATGTTCTCGTTTGATGAGCAGGCACAGATCCCACTCACAACTTTCGAGCGTCATTTTGGACGTTTCAGGAGCGTAACGATCAAGGTTAGTGCGGAGTCCGAGGAGACCGTCCCCTTACTTGAAGAGGAACTGACTGGCATCATGCGTGCTGCCAGGGGACTTGATGCATTGGAAGAAAACAACTTTGAAATCAATAAGACGGAGGCATTCCGTGAGCAATTGGCGACGATAAAAGCCATAGTCTACGCGATTGGCATCTTCCTTACAGGGCTTGCACTGGTGGTTGGTGGTATTGGGGTTATGAATATTATGTTTGTAACGGTCAAGGAGCGCACCAAAGAGATTGGTGTTCGAAAAGCTGTAGGGGCTAGTAGACGTGCTGTACTGGCACAGTTCCTGATCGAATCAGTTTTGGTTTGTATTGCTGCCGGAGCTGTCGGTGTAGCGTTATCTATGGGGATAACGGCCATCATTAATCAATTCATACCGGCAGCTCTGGCCACAGGTACGGTTCTCTTAGCGTTTGGAATTTGTGTGTTTGTAGGTGTATCGTTTGGTGTAGTACCTGCTTGGAACGCTGCCCGCTTGAATCCTATTGACGCACTACGTTACGGCTGACATGTTCAACTTGGAATTTATACGACTGGCCTGGGGGATTTTACGCAGCCATAAGCTGCGCTCCATGCTTACACTCTTGGGCATTGTAATTGGTGTATTTGCCATTATTGTAGCAGTGACTGCGGTTCAGGTCATAGAGACCAAAGTGGTTTCCACCGTCGAATCCTTCGGAGCAACCACTTTCACTATCTACAAGGCCGGCGGATTTAGCCGGTCCGGCTCACGGTATCGCGCACGGCCAAATATCACCTACGATGAAATGCTCCAATACGCGGAGCGTGCGCAGCTGCCGTCTGCGGTGAGCCCAACCTTGTTTGCTGGGGATTCAGATGAAGCCCGGTACGGAGACCAGAAAACCGATCCCGTAGTGGTGCATTTAGGCGTTAATGAGTATTGGGTTGGTACGAACGGATTTGATATCGCTCGTGGGCGCAATATGACTGCATTGGACGTGCAGTTGGGACGAGATGTTGTCGTCATCGGACATGAGCTTGACGATATACTGTTCCCAAATATTAATGCTATCGGAAAGCAAATCATCGTTGACGGTAGACGCTACCAGGTGATCGGCGTGCTGGCCAAAAAAGGTGCAGTGTTTGGGAACAGCATGGATCGTCTGGCACTGGCTCCCATTACTAGTGTGATACAGAGCTACAGCGCAGCATGGCGCGACGTAGAGATTAAAGTGCAAACGTCGTCAATGGAGACGATAGATGAAGCAATCGAGGAAGCTATAGGTATTTTTCGGGTAATTCGTAACGTGGAGCCCGGAGAAGAAAATAATTTTGAGATAGAAAGTACAGAATCCTTTGTTGGGGGGATCACCAACTTTACAGGCCAAGTCAAGGCGGGGGGAGCAGCCGTTGGCCTAATTACGCTCCTCTCTGCAGGTATAGGAGTAATGAATATCATGCTTGTATCGGTTGCCGAGCGTACTCGCGAGATCGGTGTGAGAAAGGCAGTAGGCGCGCGTCGACGGGATGTATTGAGTCAATTTTTGTACGAGGCGATCTTTTTGTGTCAGATTGGTGGTGTTATGGGTATCCTTGTTGGGGTTTTGGGCGGTAACATTCTTGGATGGGTGTTTGATGCTTCGTTTGTTTTCCCGTGGGTCTGGGCGATTGGTGCTGTAATTGGCGTTACGTTGATTGCGCTGGTTTTTGGAGTGTATCCCGCCTATAAGGCCGCCGGTCTAGATCCGATTGAATCTCTAAGGCACGAATAATGAGCCAGAACCTCGCCAAAAGACAGGCAGGCGAGAAGGCGGCGCAACGCGTTGAGTCCGGCATGACAGTTGGCCTTGGCACAGGTTCCACCACAGCGTTTGCAATAGCGGCTCTGGGGCGTAGAGTTCGGGAAGAGGGCTTGTTAATCAGGGGAATACCAACTTCTAGTTCAGCTGAGCTTGAAGCACGTTTGCAGGGGGTACCAATCTGTACTTTTGATGACGTAGAGGGCAGACTGGATATTGCAGTTGACGGAGCCGACGAGGTCAGTCCTGTACTTGACCTGATAAAGGGTAGGGGGGCAGCACACACACGCGAGAAGCTTGTCGCCAGTCAGACTGACAGATTTATAGTACTGGTGGATCCTTCCAAGCTTGTAAAGCAATTGGGCACAAAAATGCCGGTGCCCATCGAGATTATCCCTATGGCCGCGCCAGTTATACTGCGCGCGCTTCAAGCTATGGGTGCAGAGGCTTCTTTGCGTCTGGGACTACGGAAGGACGGTCCGGTAGTTACCGATCAGGGTTTTTGGGTAATTGACGCACAATTTGGTCCGATCAGTGATCCAGCTGCGCTCAGCCGCACGCTGCTGGAAATGCCAGGTGTGCTGGATCATGGGCTATTTATTGGACTGGCCACTGAAGTTATTGTCGGCACTGAGACAGGTGCAGAGGTTCTGGTCCGTAAACCATAACTGTACAGCTCCGAGGGTTGATTGCATTCGGCCGTAAGTAGGATAGTGCCTACTGAATAATCAGATCAGCATAAGCACGAAGGTCAGAGAGGTTATTACGCTAACGGGAGCACCATTCAATCGGTCTGGTACAAAGCGTGCGAGTTGAACGGCCCGCAGTGCCTCTTCATCGCAATCTGCTCCGAGGCTTTGTGTCACGGTGGGGAGACGGACATATCCATTTGCGTCAACAATGAAGGTCACGGTGACGCGTCCCTCGAGGTTAGTCCGTCGTGCCCGTTCGGGGGTACTGAATTTCTTTTATCAGGGATTCTATACTACCGAGTAGGATGGGGACTTGGTCCAGAAAGTCATATAGATCCGGAGCATTGTTCTGTCCACGGAAGGACACAGGCATGTCGCGAGTTCGATCGGTCCCCGAACTCGCTGTTTCTTTTTACAGCAAATTCGGGATTCAATCTCGAAGACGTGTGACACGCAACGCCGTGTAAGTAAGGCTGGGTAAATCAGCGCAACTTAAATACGATCGGGAGGGACATCCTCACTGGTATGGCGCGACCACGCTGGCGTCCGGGAATAAATTTCGCCTCCTCCATAATGACCCTAGCGGCCTCTTCGTCGAGTCCAGCACCAACTCCACGAAGGATCTCGGTGTCATGTGCGTTGCCATTTTCATCTACGATGAACTGCACAATGACACGGCCTTCAACGTTGGCCTTTCGGGCGATCTCCGGGTACTTCACCTTGGATTGGAGTCCACCAATGCCACCAATCAGCTCCGGTCTCTGTTCGACGATTTCATAAACATTCTGCTTCTCTGATGATTGTTCGGATAGGGACTCGAACTCATCGTCCAACCTAAATGCGATCGGAATCGAGAGTCTTACTGCTACGGGTTTACCGTCTTGGCGTCCGGGAATAAATTCTGCGTGTTCAGAGATGACTCTGGTGGCCTCTTCGTCGAGTCCGGCACCAACTCCACGAGGGACCTCGGTGTCACGTACGTTGCCATTTTCATCTACGATGAATTGCACAATGACACGGCCTTCAACACCGGCCTTCCGGGCAATTTCCGGATACTTCACCTTGGCTTGGAGTCCACCGATACCACCTATCAACTCCGGCCATTGTTCGACGGTTACATAAACATCGGGCTTGTGTTCTTAACCCGAATTCCATATCGAAATCAGTAGAAAGAGTGAAACAAGAAGGAGCGCAACAATCAGGCCAATTTTTACAGCGAAAGGGCGATTGCTCGGTAGGTCGTCTGCGAAGGTATCTTGTGATGCCATGGTTAGTTAGGTCTGAATCGGTTGAATGGGGCTTAGGCAAATGCCGAAGACTGGCAACTTAATATTGTTTAGTGAAGAAACCGGCTCAGGATGTTCACTTTCAGTTAACGAGTGCAGCACATTCGACCTCCGCTAACCACGTCCAAACAATTACCGTGCCAGGAGATTTTTCGCATGCTGAATTGCAGGTTTTTCACAGATATTGACCACACCAACGACTGGATTCCTACAGACCATCTTTGTTACAGCGAAACCCCACAAAATGAACCATGTTCTGGAAAACGCCCAGGCAACCGATGCCGACTATCTGCTATCTGTTCAGGTCCAGTAAAAATACATTCTGTATCTTGGCCTCGGTATCACATTCCCTTCACTGCTTTGTAAAATGAGAAACTCACACTTAACTTCTTGCACTCTTCGGCACCAGCAGTTGCGGAGTTTTGTTTCGCTCAAGTCATAAAGACGTGACACTGGCCATCTCTCTTGATGCTGCCGAGGTATGGGTTGGAGGTAATCAAGTGGGTACGACACCCATGGAACTCGAACTGAATAATCGAGCCAGTCACACGGTTGCTTTTAAGAGAGAGGGGATATTCAGACATGTGAAGATCAATTATTATGGTTCCTGCGGCAGCGGCAGTTACAAAAAAGATGGTTCTATCACGAATATTGTGGATAGAGTTCAAGCCCTCCACAGAAGAAGAGAATTGCAACCCTGAAGTTTTCAAATCTTCTGTATCCTCTGCCGATGGTTTTGACTTCCTGGATTTTGCCGTTGA
>MPNB01000151.1 GCA_002238805.1 Rhodothermaceae bacterium bin80
ACATTGGGCTTTTTTCGCCAAAAACCCTGAATTCGGGCCCAAAAAGGACGAAATTGGGCCGATTTGGGCTAAAATCGGCCCTTTAGGAGGAAAAATACGGGGAAATTGGCCCCGAAATCAGTACCTTGTCAGGGGAAATGACAAAGATGGGTTAAGGTGTATGTTGTTCCTGATCTGCAATCAGACGACTTCGGAAGCGAAGGGAGTCCGTCTGCATGCGGGCGTGGCCGTGACGGATCGGGGGCTTCCGTTAGGGATTTTGCGTTGTGGGTTTAGGCCCTCGGATCCGGCAAATGACCATTCAGACCGGCAACGGTGGGAGGATGCTATGGCGGATGCGATCGCAGGTGCAAAACAGATTCGACGCTCCACGAAGATCGTGGTTGTGATGGACCGAGAGGCCGACAGTGCGTTTCTGATGAAGCGGTGTCTGGACAGTGGACGGGTCAATGTCCTGGTTCGTGCGAAGCATGATCGGCGCTTGCCCAATGGGATGAAACTCTTTGGAACGCTTCGGGGGCTGGAGCCGAAGGGGAAGTGGGGATTCCAATTCAGCGATTGAGTCGGCGCGTCAAATCCGGTCGGGTGTTGCAGGAAGGTCGGGAAGGTCGGGTGGCCTGCATGGAGGTCCACTTGACCCCGGTGGAGTTGCCTTGTGGGGCAATGACGGCCGTCCATATTCGGGAAAAGCCCCGTTCCTCGGGTGCGTTGGAATGGGTGCTTTTGACGAGACTTCCGGTGCAGGAGTTTGGAGATGCCAAACAGATCATAGCGTATTATCTGCAACGCTGGCGCATTGAAGATCTGTTTCGGGTGTCGAAAGGCGGATGTAAAGTCGAAGAGTTGCGAATGCATTCAACCCTCCGGCTCCACCGTGCGGTGACGATCAACATGGTGATTACCTGGCGACTGTTGCTATTGACGCTTTTGGGACGTGAGGTTCCGAATGCGCTGGTGGAGTTGATGTTTACGGATGTCCAGCTTCGTGTACTACGCAACCTGTCGGCGGAACATGATCTGCCCTCGCCGAAGGATATGGCTTCGGCCGTTCTTTTGGTTGCGATGCTGGGGGGCTATCCGCCGGGAAGAATCGCCTTCCGCCCGGGGTCGAGGTCATGTGGCGTGGCTATCGACGTTTGGAAGTTGGTGCAACCTGTGTCGCACTGGATCTGAAACATCAGAATCGTGCACCACCGGCGACCTCCTGAACCGCCACAATCGCTGGAATGAGTCCCTGGTCTTGGTGCTGAATTGGCCCTGCATGGCGGGGGAATGTCTGAACGACACAGGAATTTGATGAGCGCGTGAACTTGTTGACCGAATGAGGTAGAATCGGCGTGTTGGGAGAGCCCATTAAGCCAAATCCGCAAAGCTCAACCCCGTCAGCACCAGGCAAATAAATCGGCGAGCAATTTCATCTGAATACACAGGCACGCCTCAGATGGACATATCCCAATCTGTCCTGGATACAAGAACGATGCAAATAACATGATTTTGGGAGCAAATCTATTATGTCAAGTCTCTAATATGGACCAAAGGTAGACCTAACGGATCTGTGGAGAGGTGCGATTGAAGGAGATTTTCGAGGCTGTTTGCGACCCACGCCGTTGCCGATCAGCTGAAGCCGCAGCCTGGACTTAGGGGCTTCTGTTGTGTCGTCACTTTATGCGTACGAATTTACCCGTGTGAACGAAGCTTCCCTCCGGCGAAGTAGCAGTCAGGCGGTACAGGTACAAGCCGGAGGGCATCGTACGGCCGCTCAGCGGTATCGTGTGCTTCCATCCCGCAGCTTTCCCGGTTGCCGGCACGGTAAACACGCGACGGCCCGTTACGTCCATGACCTCGACCGTCACGCTGGCAGGCCAGGGAAGGTCAAACACAAGGTGCGTGGACTCCCGGAACGGATTGGGATAGTTGTCGTGCACGGTAAAGATCCGGTTATCCGCGTCACTTGTAAATTGAAACAGGACAGGCTCTATCCCCCAGCTATCCCGGAGTTGGTATGCTCGGCGAGCATTTTCTTGAAGATCCTCTAGGCTCTCTCCGTACACGATAGCAAAGTCTACAATAACTTCCGAGATCGCAGGAATCATGTAGGGCCCGGAAGCCACTAACTGTGACCAATTGTCTTCTTGGTCATCTGGATAAGTGATGCCACCGCTAAGTCCTTCCCATGCATCCTTAGGTAAATACAGCTCGTCTTGTTCTTCCCAAGTGTATGATCGGGAATGCTTCTCGACTTCTTCCGATAACACGATAAGACCTATAAATGGTGACCCTTCTGGCGACACAGTGTACGTAATCCCTTCCGCATCATCGTAACCCACCGTGTTTTCTGCCCAATCGTCGTGCAGTTCCGCATCAAAATACAGCCCCACATGAAGGTCTTCCATGATAGAATTTGTCGGGTTCACCAATCTGTATCGCATAATCACCAAATCTTCGTAGAACCCCTCTGGATCTACCAATGACTCTTGGATGATTTCTAACGCTTTTGGAAGACGTGACATGATCTCCCTCATAACCACCCGGCTACTTTGCCTTCCTTGTTCGGATACGAAAAATTCCAAGGGAGTGATCGGTGCAAAATCCGTGTTTTGTAGAGAAAAATGGGCGTCGTATCCGTTTTCAAAAACAGAACCTGAGACCCTATTCGGATCCACTCCCACAATCAATCCCACTTCATGAGTGGAATAACGGAAACGCCCATCCGAGTAGAGTAAATCGAATCCACCAACAGTCCAAGGGTAAGGGCTATCTTCAAGCCAATCAAAATCCACATAACCAATATTTCCTTCGGAGGTAACATTAAATCTGAGCGTTCGAGTTTCGTGCTCTATCACCTGCACGTCCTCCACCATCAGCCTACCTGCATCCGTACCACTCACATTTATTCCGTCAAGCGTGTGCACATAGGGCTTGATGAATACGATCGATCTGTAGGGTATTTGCTCGGTTGGTGTAAACGTAAAAATCTTCGAAAAGCTATCCCCACTTTGAACCGGACCAGTGCTGGTAGTGGATCCAGACCCAAAGGCAATGTGGGGGACGTTTCCGTGAAACTCAATATTCAGTCCATTCACATCAGCCAAATAGGACTGAAAGGTTGCCATCATCGTGATCGGTTCCTCCGCATCAAAACGACCATCTCCATTGGAATCGGTAAACTCCCAATCAACCATGCGGACGGACACTGCATTTTGCTCCGTTACAGCCCGGTGAGCATTCACGCGTCCGCGCCCAAGAAGGCCAGCCAGCGATGGACCATTAGCAGTATCTATATTGTCCGCTGTTGCCCGAAGTTGCTCACCAATCTGTTGTGGTGTGAAATTCGGAAACGCCATTTTCACTAACGCCGCGATGCCTGACACTAATGGTACTGCAAACGAGGTACCCTCCCACCGATCGTATCCGCCGCCCGGCAACGTGCCTAAAACACTCTTCGCAGCTGCAAAGATATCCACCGAGTATCCGTGCGCATAGACAACTTCATCGGAGAAGTATTGAGTTCCGCTGACACTGAGTGTCGTCGGGAGGGAAGAGGGGAAATCTAGAAATGCTTGGATTTCGAAGTATTCATTGGGTGCTGCGGCTATCACAAGAGTCCCCAAGTCCCGAGCTGCCTGCATAGCATCAGCTTCTGTCCGTGAAAACTCATCCGCCCCAAAGCTGGCATTAATGATATCCGCTCCACTCAGTGCAGCGTATATCACTCCTTCGTTGGTGAAGCAAAGAAATTCGTAATCATCGTCGCAGGAAGCGTTGATCAGCATTAGCTGGGCGTTCCAGCTTGTGCCTGCCATGCCTACACCATTATCGGCCACCGCTCCTGCAACTCCCGCAACCATGGTTCCATGTTCTCCCACCCCCGTGGGATCTGCTGTATCATTAGAAAAATTCCAGCCATGCAAGTCATCCACAAACCCGTTCTGATCATCATCTTTCCCGTTGTCTGCAATCTCACTTGGATTCACCCAGATGTTTGCCATCAAATCTGGATGCTTCCAGTCTGTGCCGTCATCTATCACTGCGATCACTACATCCCCATCTCCACCTTTTACCACATCCCACGCTTCAGTAAGTTGCATCCGGCGCATATACGCAGTGTCTTCAAATAATGGATCGTTCGGCACAGCTTTAGCAAGTTCATTTGAAAACTCTACCTCAGCAGATTCAAATGGTCGTCCTCTCAGAGCCCTACGATATAACGGCTCCGCGTAAACAACCCCCGCTTGATTAGACACCAATTGAGCGGCTTCCCTCGGTAGTACATCGGCGGCATACTGAATACGATACACGTTCCGCAAGGACTGTACGCTGACAGGCAGCGCACGCTTGCCGGCTACGACCTCAATAAATGGATAAGCAGGTTCAATTGCCTGCACTTCCAACCTTGCTGGAAGATCAGTCTTACCCATGCTCGCCTCATACTTGACCAACAACACGCCAAGCACACCTTCGTCGCGTATTTTCCGTGCTGACTGGGCATATACCGCCGGAGACAGCACCCACAGTACTATGACTCCCAAAGACATACAACATTCTAGTAGTATACCATATCTAACAGCCCGTTGATAAAGTGCATATTCCGACCATGCGGGACACCTATGTGTTGTTAGACTACCCTTCATGATTTAGTGGATTTGATGATCAATTCTTGTTCCGCCTTTACCTTGCGCATGGAGTCACCGGTCAACTGAATTTTGTGGGCATTATGGCCTATGGCCTAGCATGCGTACACCAGATTGATCGGCCGTCGCAATTGCTCAAGTGTCCTTCTTCGTGGCTGTCTGGTCTAAGATTATAACAAAATGAGACTGTTGAAAAAAACGTCGAAACTTCGGAGAAGAATACTTCGAGTGTCAACCTCGATAGCTTGTGCAACAGTCTCAACTACTAAACTCCCCGTAAATTTAGTAATGATTCAAGTATTTTTTCCACCAATTATGTTCTTTTTATGTTATATATTGGGCAATATTGGTTAT
>MPNB01000152.1 GCA_002238805.1 Rhodothermaceae bacterium bin80
GACGACCCTCCACAAAGTCCGGGACGGATGCGCGCTCCTTGTCCGCATGACTTAAACGCCCCCGCTTCGGCATGATCACCAGTTCCAAAATTTGCTCCAATGCGCGCCGGTTGTGTTCCGATGAATACCCCGTATCCATACTGCACGAAGTCAGGGACGGGTACAGCGTCTTGGCCTCCCGTAAAAAATCCACGATCATCGACGAATCTACCCCCTCGTAGAGCACCTAGTGGTGAAGAACGTACTGATGCTGATCCTCCAAAACGCAGACCGATAGTCCCAACTCCGCCTGTACGCCCGCCTTGCCTTTGCTGATCCAACGCGTATGTGGCTCGTGAACCGAGAAAATCTTCTCCGAATGCGGAATCTTTTTGCCTTTGAGCAACCGTCGATCCACCTGATCTATCAATTTCAAGCTGCATTCCAGGTAGTGCAGCCCCTTATCACTGAAATCTGTCCCCAACCTCCGCTGCGAAGCCTGCGCCTTTTTCACCAGCTTTCTGCAGTGGCGCAGATATCTGCGCACCCGATCACGACGATGCCAGCCCCGTGACCGGCGTACCCCTTGAAACAGACGATGGAGCCGCTTTGCCCAATTAGACATCTTGCGCCAGCCCAGCATGCCGTGCGCACGGCTCACACGCGCGGTCTCCCGAAGCAAACAACCCACCGCATCCCTTAGCAGACTGACCTCCATAGGCCAATGAACATGCGTCTTCGTCACTGCTGAATCTACTCTGCACCGTAACCCCTCCTACCGGACCTTCTTCGTAAGCTTTGCGTGCCCATGCTCCACCACGACCGCGTTGATTTTTCCCAGTAACTCCTCCGATAACAAACTCACATTGTCCAGGATTGTCTGTACATGGTATTCCGGATCCTCGTCCTCGCGCCAACCACCATGCCCAAGCATCTGGCGCAGGAGCTTGTCGTAGTTCGCCATATGCGTCAGTCGATCATAGTCGCAGTTGAGGGCCTGCTTCACCACCCCCAGAACGAAAATTCTCCATAGATCCATCCCCGGGCGTCCCAATTTGTGACTGACTCCCGAAGCCACGTCCGCTTCCAAAAGCTCAAAAATCTTCTCTCGCGTCTTTGCATTCTTGTATATCGAAAGCAAACCACGCAATACCACCGGAATGTCATCCCGGCTTCGGGGGTCAAACTTGATTTCTTCAATCGGTACCTGCCCGAACGCTCGTTGGGCTTCCATTACTACACGCATGGCGACAAAGGGGCGAATGTACACACTTAAACGCCCAAATCAGACATCCTACCCCAAAATTGCCGCCAGATTCGCAAATTCATTAAACTTTCTACGCCGACGACACCTACGCGATGAGAACCCCAAATACATGCTAAATCCTGACCAAACCCACCAGAAACGACTAAATCTGCCCCAAATACCCGAATTCATCGTATAATCCCACGACCAAAATCATTTTCTGGCAAGCACTAGCTAAGGATATCCAGTGGTTCCAAAATACTGTCCGAATAGTAGGCACTACGAAGTGCACCCAGCCAGAATCCATTCTCCTCAAGTCTGACGGTTCGGGCCTGACGCTGCTGCTCCTGTACCCGTGCTACGTAATCCTCCGAGACTCCGTTTTCTTTGATTTCCTCGATGGTCTCAAATACGGCGTTCGTTAACTCTTCCACGCGTTCAGGTCGCAGCCAAATGAGATGGAAAACCTGTATGTTTCCCGAGGACGCCGTTGCGGCGAAGTATTCACACCCGCACCATAGACACCGCCCCGCTCCTCGCGCAACTCTTCAAACAAAATAATATCCAGGAGCATCTCCAGGGATTCCATTTGATGACTTGCCTTTCGCGAGGCCTCATAGGATCCATTGAAGGTGATATTGACCCGGCTCTGCGGCTCTTTTCCTTTGTAAACGGTTTTAACAACTGTCCCTTCCGGAGTCTGCAGGTTTACGTCCTGCCATGTTTCTTCCCGGTCCGTAGCGGGTAGCGTACCGAGCGAGGTATGTCTGTGCATGTGTAGTCAATGTATCCGTATCAAAGGCTCCGACAAAGATGAATACGAAATCATCCATATCTGCAAATCGCTCCTGATATATTTGTAGCGTACGCACCATATCTACTGCGTCAAGATCCTCCATTTTGGTAGGTCTGTATCGGGGATAATTCATGTCGAGTGTCGTGCGAAGCGTGTTGCTAAACGCCGCATTGGGGAAGTTCTCCCGATTGGCCAGAAAGGTACGATTCAAGTTGATGAGTGACTGGAATGTAGATGAGTCCAGACGTGCTTGGGTGGCACGTAAATGGATCAACTGAAAAAGTAGTTCTAGGTCTTCCGGTGACGCCTCGCCACTGAATCCCTCAAATAAAGAACTGAGACTGTTGCACAAAGCCACCGAATTTTGTTAGATTTGTGCAACAGTCTCCCCCATTCAATCCCGTGCGGTAAGATCACAAGGCATCCTGACAGGTCACCGGTAGGGTCAGTTCCGACAAGGCGGAAACGGACGCTCGCGAATTCCAACATCGCTTTCCCTCCATTCATTTCCCACGGAATCAATTCTGTAGGTATCATTGGAATATCCGGCGAATATACCTAACCCTCCCTCTACGTTGGAGTACAGATTGACCGGGTTCGTAAACAAATAATCATTCAGAGTTAAGTACTCATCCTGCAGAATCTCTGATCGTTCATGAACTACCAGTTCCTCACTCAAGCCTGATACAATCAGCATGAATTGAGTTGATATCAGATCACTTGAAAAAACCGCATGGGGTTCAAAAAAATCTCGAAATCCCGCTCAGTATTTTCAAACAGTCGATCTGAGAGGTATACGCTGCGAAATCGGGAATCAAAGTCACCATACAGTGCATTCGGTGGTTCGTCCAGTGATAAGGGATCGGGATAGAAGGAAGCATTGGTACTCTGGAATGAAGTAATCTGACTGTAATCAGGGACTCCATCCTGGCCTTCCTCCGAGCGCCTTACTCGATCCCCGTCAGAGCAAAAAGGCGAAACTTGGTAAAGCATTAACTTGTAATACGATTTCCCTGGAAGATCCGTCACCCGAAAGCGGAGGCGGTACGTTGGCAGTTGTATCCGAGCGAATATCACGGTGTCTACGACGTCAATGCCTAAAAATTCGGATTTGAGATCTGGAGCGAGGGAGGTGGAGTAAATGGTGTTGAATCCAGAGGAAGCGACCTCAATCGTGTACATCTCGCCCGCGACAGGATGCTGGCCGCTCAATGAACGAAAGACCGCGTTTCCTGTGTGTATCAGCGCCTCGTTCAGGCCGGACGCTCCACGAATCAATACCTTCGCGTCCTTGACGAATAATTCAGATGGAAGTACCGGTTCTGAAACTGCAATACTTTTGCTTACCCTCACCGTCCACACGCTATCCGGGGTGAAATAGCCGTTAAGGACCAAGACAGGAGTATACTCGCTTGAATCCTTAAGATCTATGGGATCCTCACAGGCGCAGAGCACCATGAGCAATACCAGAATACGGCGAAAGGACATGTTAGAACTCCAGCCGATAAGACAGAGAGGGAACCCATCTGAACACCGACACTCGTGTAATACTTATGGGACTCTGCTGTGGTTGGACCATTTGCTGTCTCCTACTCTTAAGCTTGGCATAGATAAAAAATGGGTTTCGACGCCCGTATGCATTATACACTCCCAATGAAAGCGTACGTGTCCCCCGTGGCACCGTTTTTTCAAAACGAACCCCCACATCAAGCCGATGATAATCTGGAGCACGTGAGTTGTTAAGTGGGCCAAAGTCGACCCACGTCCCGGGGCGACATGTCGTGCAACTGGTACTAAGATGTAGATATCGACCGACTGGCAGCCAGATTGGATACCCACTCCCATACGCCCAGGTCGCCGCAAATTCGATCCGGCTCGTGATCCGGTATTTACTTACAAGTGAGAGGTCATGCCTGCGATCAAATCCATCTGGAAAAGTATTTCCAGCATTCAGGGCTTCAAACTGCCGAGTCGTTTTACCCAGAGTATATCCCAACCAACCTGTCCATCTACCAGTCTTTTTCTGGGCAAATACCTCCAGCCCAATCGCCTGACCACGACCCTCTTCCACCAGATTGGCCCAATTCAGAACCGCGGATGACGCTACATTGGCATTCATTTGGTACTCCAGCAAATGTTGCATTCGGTGCCAGTAGGTTTCTAGGGATATTTCGTACTTGCCGTTAAGCGCACTCCAAGCCAACCCCAGCGCTATCTGCTGACCTCTTTGCGGTTTAATTTGATCCGTGCTTGGGACCCACAAGTCATTAGGAAGTCTGGCCCCCCCGCGGGTCAGCAAATGAATGGGTTGCTGCGTTGCAACGGCTGACGCCTTAGCAGCCAAATGATCAGAAAGTCGCACGTTCACGCTTGCCCGAGGTTCCACAGACCAGTAAGAGCCTCCCTCCATTAAATAAGCGGATGCCCGAAGACCGAGATTCATCTGGATTCGGCGATTCAGAAAAAATTCGTCTTCTGCATACGCAGCAATGGTTCCAGAACGAATTTCACCTTGCGGAAACTGAGTGGCCACAAGTTCCTGATCCTCACCTCCTCCTTCAATTTGAATCTGGGTGCGCCCAGGTTGTAATCGATGCCATATTCCCTCTAACCCAAAGCGCAGATAGTGTCGGGAATCCGCATTGTGCTCCACATCTACTTTAATGGCTCTTCACTTTTATGAGTGGGGAGCCTGTTTTTGGAGGCCTTCGGGGTACAGATCCAGTCCTCCGAGATAGAAGTAAATTGCATTGGCAAACCGCTTTGTGTTTCGGAATCCACGCGCACGAACTTTAATGGTTTTGATGCGGCTATTTATGCTTTCAGCTGGGCCATTACTAACTTTTAGAACGATCGCATTTATGATTCCCCATAGATGATTCTTAACCGTCTTGGCGGCTTTTTTCATGGGTTCAAGTCGACAACGCATGGCCCAGGATAACCAGCGCTTCCAGCCCTTGAG
>MPNB01000153.1 GCA_002238805.1 Rhodothermaceae bacterium bin80
AGCAATCATGCCCCCGAACGAAACGGCCGGAACGACTTCAACCGTGAACGTCAGACTGGCGGCGTTCCCGGAGTTGTCAGCAACCGAATACATATAACTTGCGGGGGGGGGGTGCGCCGCGCGGGCGGCCCCGCCGTCGGGGTCCCGCTAATGGTCCGCAAGGCGTCATCAAAGCTCAATCCTGCGGGCAGTGCAGGCGCCAGCGCATAGGTGTACGGCGTCGCACCGCCGGTGGCCTCGGGGAGGACAAGCGAAGCAGTGGGCCGGTTCACAGTAAAGGTCCGGTTATCCGCGTCACTCGCAAATTGCAGTGGGCCACAGGTCGGACCGCTTACATCCGGGATACCACTGAGCCAAGCCTGAAACGCGTCGTCAGACGGAGCGCAGAGCATCTGGCCGCCGAAGTGGAAAAACTGGAGACTGTTCAACTGCATCAGGCTGCGCGGCAACACGCCCGTGAAATGGTTGCTGGACAGCCACAGACTCTCCAGCTGTGTGAGGTTGCCGAGCTCGGGCGGAATCTCCCCGGTAAGGGAATTGTCGTGCAGAGACAGATTCTCCAACTGCGTGAGGTTGCCGAACTCGGGCGGAATCCCCCCAGTAAGGGTATTGCTATTCAGCTCCAGCCCCTGCAGCTGCGTGAGGTTGCCGAGCGAGGGCGGAATCGCCCCGGTAAGGGAATTGTTCCACAGCGACAGCACCTGCAGCTGCGTGAGATCACCGAGCTCGGGCGGAATCTCCCCGGTAAGGGAATTGTCCCACAGCTGCAGCCACTTCAGCTGCGTGAGGTTGCCGAGTTCGGGCGGAATCGCCCCGGTAAGGGAATTGCTGTGCAGAGACAGATCCCACCGCAGCTGCGTGAGGTTGCCGAGCTCGGGCGGAATCTCCCCGGTAAGGGAATTGTAGGACAGCCACAGCCCCTGCAGCTGCGTGAGGTTGCCGAGCTCGGGCGGAATCTCCCCGGTAAGGGAATTGTTCCACAGCGACAGCCACCGCAGCTGCGTGAGGTTGCCGAGCTCGGGCGGAATCGCCCCGCTAAGAGAGTTGATATGCAGAACCAGATACTGCAGCTGCGTGAGGTTGCCGAGCTCGGGCGGAATCGCCCCGGTAAGAGAATTGCTGGACAGAAACAGCCACTTCAGCTGCGTGAGGTTGCCGAGCTCGGGCGGAATCGCTCCGGTAAGGGAATTGTGATCCAGCTCCAGCTCCCCCAGCTGCGTGAGGTTGCCGAACTCGGGCGGAATCTCCCCGGTAAGGGTATTGCCAGACAGATTCAGGTTCTGCAGCTGCGTGAGGTTGCCGAGCTCGGGCGGAATCGCTCCGGTAAGGGAATTGCCGGACAGCCACAGCAGCTGCAGCTGCGTGAGGTTGCCGAGCTCGGGCGGAATCGCCCCGGTAAGGGTATTTCCATCCAGATCCAGCCACTGCAACTGCGCGAGGTTGCCGAACTCGGGCGGAATCGCCCCGGTAAGGGTATTGAAGGACAGCGACAGCTCCTGCAGCTGCGTGAGGCTACCAAGCTCGGGCGGAATCCCCCCGGTAAGGGAATTGTCCCACAGCATCAGCAACTGCAGCTGCGGGAGATCACCGAGCTCGGGCGGCAGCTGTCCCGTGAGATTGTTTTCCGGCAAGCCCAACTCGACCAGCCATCCCTCGTTAAGACCAACGCCAGCCCATGTGCCCAGCTCCTCCTCGGTCGGAACCCGCGTGATGTCCCAGTTGTCATTGTACGTCCAGTTGTCGCCGCCCGTCGCCGTGTAAAACGCACTCAGGCTCCGGTGCACTGGCTCCAACGAACGATTGACCCGAAAAGAGAGCATGTCCGCCTGGTCCGCGTGCACACCGTCGCGGATGTGCGTATAGAATCGCACCCGCTGGTTCACAGGCGCATTCGCGGCCACACTGAACTCAAATTGGACCTCAACCGAGTCTCCACTGGCCAGATGGCCGACATCCGCTTCCCCCACCGTTAGGTCTACGAACGGATAGGGGTCGGCCCTCACGAGCCCCACCGTGAGTTGGCGGGCATCGGAAAGGTAGTTGACCACCATCGCCGTAATCGTTACCACATCGCCAGCTGCAATCTGGCGGTCGCCGTCGTCGTCGACCCAGCTCCAGCGTTGGAGGCGCACCGCGGGCAAGGACGGCGCCTGAACAGCGGCCAGCGCATTGACTAAGCCGCGCCCCAGCCGCCCGGCATAACCCGGGTTCTCCGCGTCCATGTTGTCGCTCGTCAGCCGAATGTGCTCACGCAACGCGTCCGGCGTCATCTCGGGAAACCTCGTCTTCACCAAGGCCGCCACGCCGGCCGTCAGCGGCGACGAGAACGACGTGCCGCTGATGAACACATACCCGTTGCCGGATCCGGTCGTCAGAATGGCCACGCCCGGTGCAAAGACGTTCACCAGCTTCCCGTAGTTCGAAGAGCCCGCCCGCCGGCGCGAGGCCTTCTCCGTGGCCCCCACCGACAGCACGCGCGGATTGCGGGCCGGGTAGGTCCGAAACAGGTCGTTGTTGCGATTGTCGTTACCAGCCGATGTCACCACGAGCGCGCCCATGTCCGTGGCTAAGTCCAGCGTCTGGTCAGGGAGCGTGATTTGATCATCGGTGCCCGCCAGACCGCCCCAGCTCGCATTGATGATGTCCGCCCCGTTGGCGGCCGCATAGAGGATGCCTTCGTAGCCGTAGCAGATTAATTCGACTCTCCCGCAGCCGCTATTGATGTGCATGATCTCGGCGTTCCAGGCCGCGCCGGCTATGCCTGTGCCGTTGTCGGTCACGGCGCTCGCCGATCCCGCGCTTGCCGTGCCGTGATTGGCATTGTCAGGCGTCTCCGGCAACCCCGTCGGATCGTTGTCCCTGTTGTCTCGGTTGGCAAAATTGACGCCGTGCACGTCATCGATGAACCCGTTGTTGTCGTCATCAATGCCGTTGCCGGCGACCTCGTCCGGATTCGTCCACACGTTCGCGCGAAGATCCTCGTGGCGCCATTCGCCGCCCCCGTCCACGACCGCTATCACGACCCGCGGCGCGCCCTCCTCGCCCCTGACCACATCCCACGCCTCCGGCAACTGCAACAGGCGAAGCTCCGACTGATCGCCAAAGCGCGGATCATTTGGATCCACGCGCTGCCCGCGGCCCGCCTGTGTCCGGTTAATAATCACCGGCTCGGCATACACCACGCCCGGCACCGAAGCCAGATCGACGGCGACCTCTTTCGGTCGGGCGTCGGCAGTATAGCGCACATAATACGTGCGACGCAGCGCCAGAAGGTTGCGACGGGTCTTCGGCGTGGGCTCCACATGGTCCAGAAACGGATACACACGTTCTATCAGGTACACGCCGTGTCGCGCTGTCCGCCGGTCAAACTCCTGCAGACCCGCCGTGCGGGCCTTGTTGGCGATGACAACCTCGGGCGTAAACTGCACCACGATCACGTTGGGTGCATACTCCAGAGTGTCCTGCACCGCATCCAGGTCAGCTGCCGAGGCCGTTGCAGGAGGCCACTGATGACGGTGGGCGTCCATGAATGGATCCTTTGCACGGATAACAGAGTCCCTTTCGACAACCCACGTCAACTCAGGAGCATACTTCCCCCATTGTGGCTCCTGTGCCCGCGCCGAACTGACAAAAATCACGGAAATGAAGATGATGGTCAAACGCATTGTAGCGACTTTAAGTGTATGGATCTTCGCCAGATATAGTGAAAGCAACCTTGGACCCAAAACGTTTTGAATGCTCTGGCCTAAAGATACAACCTAGCCTGAATCAACAATAGTATAACTAACATTACCCAATATATAATGGAAAAAGAACATAATGCATAGTCCGATCGAACTGGTCCACTGATTCCGATTGAAGTGGGCCACCTTACCAGCCGGTATTTTGGAGCGTTGATGCGTGTTCATCAAATCTGGAAGCGGTTTGGTTCTCCTCTAATCCAGGTAGCGTTCTTCATAGTTTTGGGTTTCACTAAAACCTATGAGACATGCCTGCAAAACGCGTATTGATGAGAAAGATCAAGCGTATTCTGGAACTGCGATTTATGTTCAAGTTGTCCAAGCGCGCGATTGCCCGCAATGTGGGGGTTGGTCGCGGTTCGGTTTCCCGGATTCTTGAGCGTGCCACGGTGGCGAACTTGACCTGGCCGTCACCTGACGGGATGACGGATGCGGAGTTGGAGGCGATCCTTTATCCCTCCGCGGCTTGGTCTGCATCGGCGCAGCGGCCTCTCCGGCGTGGTGTCAAAGTTAGTTGAAAGTAGGCAGTTATAACCGATTGGAGGTAGATTTAAGCTGATGTTTTTGTACATGTTCCAGTAGGGTTGCGCTTAGCAGCCTGTGGATAAAGTAGGGGTTCCAGGAATTCTAGAATTGATCCCACAATATTCATCACAACTCAGTTTTTCGGGATAGCCTAACCAACTTGAAGCTTCCGTGTCCCTTGTACGTTCCTTATAAAAAGGAACCATTGCCCTTTTTTTGCGGATTTTGGCCAAATAGGGACTTGTTTCTACTGTGAATCATATGCGCAAGTGACCTTTCAAAGTAATCTAAAAATTCACCTTGGAGGTGAGATCATGGCAAAGTCTACGGAGCCTCTTTTTGTGCTTCCCTACAACCAGTCGGTTCGGATCAAGGCGGCCAGCAACGACCACACGATGTCTGATGCGGGTGCGTTGTTGATGCGGTCGGTGATCGCGCGAACGGGGCTCATTGAATTTCTGACCGAGCGGCTGTACGATCCTCGAAACCAAGATCGTATACAATATAGTCTGGCGCAGTTGCTTTTGCAGTGGCTGCTACAGTTGATTCAGGGATGGAGTGCTCTATGGACAGAGCAGGTGTGCACCGATGCAGCATTTGGCACGTCCACCAGCATCGAACGGGGTGCGGTCG
>MPNB01000154.1 GCA_002238805.1 Rhodothermaceae bacterium bin80
TACTGAAGCATGGTAATCCGAGTACGAGCCGCATGATCCACCTGGAGAGCCGGGTGCGGGAAACCCGCACGCCCGGTTCGGAGAGCAGGGGGCCGGAGACGACTTACGGGAGCCTGACTGAGGGCCAGCGCGAAAGCGATGGAATTGCCACAGGACCCTAAGAGCACCGCGCCGGCCCCTTGACTCTACACTTCATATGTTTGACGGCCAGCCAATAATTCTAGGAATCATCATCGCCGTTTCCTCCGGCGTAGTCTTGATCGCGCTCAGACGGGTCGGTCGGATCTTAAGAGCCTGTGCGCGCAAGAGGAAGCAGGTTGCCCATGTTCGTTCGATGGTCGTGGGTTCCCGAGACCTGATCCTTACGACGTCCGAGGACATCTATGTTCCACCATTGGACAAGGTTCTGCGGAGAGATGATATCCGTCAGGCCGACTACAATGACATGCGGAGACGGTTGGAGTCGGCCCTTCAGGATGGGTGTCCAAATCTTTCCTACGACGAAATCCAGCAGATCCGTTCAGTGTTCCGCCCCATCCCGCCTGAAGTCCGCCTAAACGAGGAAGGCTACAAAACGATATTCGGAAAACTATAGTCCATCAAATGGCTCCGAATACCCCCCATCAGTGGCTGATGTCCACCCACTTCGTCCCGGGGGGCAGGGGCGTGGAAGGCGCGGCCGTGTGCTCACGTGGCGTCTGGGCAGGATTAGGGCGGCCAGGCACCTTGCGACTGGCACAGATGTATACAGAGGGGCTTCTGTGGACACATGAGCGAGCAGGCAAGCACATACCGCAATATCACGTACAGGCTGCTACCAGGCAGCCGAGCGAAAGCACAACGGCTGGCCGGGCTCGCAGGCGCGTGCAGGTTCGTGTGGAACGCCATACTCGCAGAGCAGAATGCAGCGTACAAGAAAGCGAAAGAGGCTGGCGAGAAACCGCCTTCCGTCAGCTACTTCTCCCTGTGCAAGCGCTTCACGGAGCTGCGATGGGCGCAATGCGCTTGGATTCTCGCGGTGCGTTGTTACCATAATTGCCATACTGAACAGTAAGGGCGGGCCGCGCATCTCATTTTGCCTTGAGCGCACTAATACCCGATCAAACGTAATCTAGGCAAAATTAGAGGGGCGAAAATACGGAGGGAAGCGTCCAATTCTGTCTTCTTCAACTTGTCTCGCCTCTCAACGACTTGGCCAGCACATCAAGTTTATCCGTATCACGAGCAACAATAGAATTTGCACAGTCGAGACAATAATAATGCCAATTTCGGCCGCTACGGATCTCGAGACGCTTGTCATCCTGTGCCAAGCGGTGGCGAGCATTACCTTTACACTTGTGTGCGTGTTTGACGGTGCCTAATCTGCAGCTACTGAGAAGTGACTTAATCCGTGGCATCGAACACCTCCTTGATTACGTCCTCGACAATGCTATCAAAACGCTGATCGATCAGGTCTAGATCGTCTTGAGTGAACTCATGGCGCTCGTCCGATGAATGTCCAACGAGCGTATTGATCCTCCGATCAATCGCCGATTTAAGCACGACAAAGTTGCTCCTGCCACGATGGTGCCGATCAAGTTTGTGGCCTTCCGGATTGATTTTCCGATCAGCTAGAATCTTCCCAGCTGTATTACGAACACGCATGTCTAGACTGCTGCGCATTGCTTGGCGTCGCCGTACAAGTGTTACCGGAACGCGTTGAAGCGTGTCCAAAACACTTTTGACTCTATCACCAGTATAGCCCCGGTCGTTTAGCACATTGATGGCAGCCATCGCTTCATCATCCTGTTGCATAAGTTGAATTTCCTGGAGGTCGATTTCTCCTTGGCTGCGCACCTCGATCCCATAACCGTTCCGGGGTAGTGGTGGAGTAATTGTCAATTCATTGGATGATTCAAAATTCAATTCCTCGAGAGGCAGCAGTTGATCAAAATAGTCCTGGTCAGCCCCGCTAAAGTCTTGAAAATCCTCCCATCGGCTTGCAACGTTTGCTCCAGCATGAAAGACAACAGTACCTTGGTTCTTGACATGATTTGGCGCATCCTGTTCAATGACACGCATGATCCTCCCCACGAACTGGACGAATGGTGACAGGTTAGCGAATATGCTGAACACTGCCGCCACGGCCAATAATTTGTGATCGAACCCCTCGCCGAGTTTCCGAACCTGAACGATCACATCCAATTCATGGTTTTCCAGTTGCTGCAGGACCCGAGCATTGGCCGAGCTTTCCTCAAGAGAGTGCACATAGTTAGCGCGGCAATTTCGGGAACGATAGGCTTCAACGATCTGGCGACAATGCTCGTAATGGAGAGCTGAAGCTATAATCTTAAGTCGCTTCTCCCCTGTTTCTGTACGGAGCCTGTCCAATTCTCGGATTGACGCATCAACGATAGTGTCAAGTGTTTCCTGCGATGTCACAATACTGCGGCGGAAGTCAGGGTCTTCTTCGCCCAATCGGCGCACCTCATCCAAACTGACCTCAATCTCGTTGCCGTCCTCTTCACGGACGTATCGAAGGGTTTTAGGGTTGAGAACCAGCGCCTTTAGCCTCTTAACGTAGCCCTTCTCAATTGCCTGGAATACCGGATATGAATAGATGATAGAGCCAGCCATAAGCCGACCGTCAGCCCGGCGCGGAGTGGCACTGAAGCTGGCAATCCGGGCAGCAGGGAACTTGTCCCTTAGAATCTCCCAACTCCGGGCCACGCTGTGGTGGCCTTCATCGAACAGGATGAGATCAAAGAAATCATCTGTCATGTTCTGTAACCATCTGTTCGACTGACCTTGAAGCTGCTGGATATTGGTCAGCACTACATGGGCCTTCTCAAGGTCATCCAAGTTAGTGGATTTCCCCCGGATCTCAACAGGCTCCGGATAGGGTGGACGAGGAAGGACATCACACTTGATGTAGAACATATCCCCGTTGGTCGGTTCAAAATCGGCCTCCAGCTGCTGGGCAATTTTGACGTTGGGGGCTACAACAAGGGTGCGCGTAGCCCGAAAGGCAAAGGGTGCCAGTGTGATACAGCCTGATTTGCCACAGCCAACGGGAAGCACAATGCCTGCTTCACGATTCTGATCATCAGAAACCTCCGCGAACTCGCTCAGCTTTTCATATGCTTCCTTTTGCGGCGTGCGAAGACGGGGGTTATCGAGTATGTAAGGACGTTGGTTTTGAAAAGGGTTGCTCTCCATGATATGCTTGCTATTAAGACACGACTCAGAAATATGACATCTTGTTCAGATCTAGTCGGGGCTACCTCAAACATCACACCAATGCCGCAATGATGCCATGTTTGACAGGTCACGGTAGAAACGGTCTCCAACTGCTGCCACGTCTGGGTATCATAAGGAATTTTCGCGGCACGCGCGTCTTACGCTGCCCGGCATCAGCGCACGCGATGATGCCGATGCGGCGCTAGAGGCATGGGTGAATCACGAGTATGCGATGTTCCGGCAGCTTGAGGCCCGGATCGAGGAAGAGGATATCCGGAGCGGGTGGACAGATGATGATGGTGCGGTGGATGTCGATGCGTTCCTGAAGTATTCGCTTGGCGTCCAGAATCGGCGCAAGGCCCGTATGGGCAGGGCCCTCGAGAACCATCTGGAGGCCATCTTTGACACATGGAAGCTCCGATACGCTTCACAGGTGAAAACGGAAACCGGAACAACCGATTTCATATTTCCTGGCAAGGCGCAGTATTTCGACGAGACATTTCCCGCCGGCCTGTTGACCATGCTGGCCGCCAAGTCCTCCTGCAAGGAGCGCTGGTCACAGGTTCTGTCGGAAGCCAACCGGATCGAGTACAAGCATCTTGTGACACTGGAGCCGGGCATTACCGTGGCCGTGACAGATAGGATGCAGCAGGCCCGGCTACAACTCGTTGTGCCTGGGCACATCCAGGGAAGCTACACACCGAAGCAGCGGGAATGGCTGATGCTCGTGCAGGATTTCGTGGACCTTGTTGCCGAACGGCAACAGTCAAGGTAGTCCGTATTTTCTGGACATGATTACCATGCGGTTTGGTGGAGTGAAGTTCTCGAAAGATTGCTGGAACCGATCACGCCACCGGCGACAGCCGAATCTGCTCAGGTGAAGCCAACGACCGCCCTTCCTCGCAATACCAAGTGATTCTGGGGGGGGGGGGGGACAAAGTACCCCTAGCGCAAAGATTCCGAAATTCGTGGACTAGAACATACTTGAATGTGATCAACGCGGACAAGATGTTCTAAGGCCAAAAGTTGGTTTTGACATATGTCCGAACAAAATGGCAACATAAATCCCACCGTTCCACCTTACCCCGGTGCATGCACGTCGGTCGGCCTCGCCCGCTGGGACCCTAAATGCAAAAAAACCACACACAAATTTGGATCGGTATCAGTTTATTGTTTATATTCGTGGCGCACTAATCCTTAACCAAATTTTTGTTTCGTCATGAAAAACCTTAAAGCACGTCTCGTAACCCTAACAATTTCTGCTGGCATGGCACTTGCCATAATACTGGTTGCACCAGCCCTAATGGGGGCGTTCAGTCAGCAGGATTCCGTTCTCACACCCCGGGAAGCCTGCGCTGCGGCTGAAGAAGAGGGAAAAAATTGTTGCTCTTACGATGCTGTTTGCAATCTGGGAGGGCCCACCGACCATGTCGGATATGAATTTTACGATGGCAGTTGTTCGGATAGGGATAAAGAGGAGGAGGATGGGGGATAATAGCAGCCATATCCAATGATATCAATGCATTGGTTAGTGACGATATCTTTGGCGTCGTTACTGTTATTGGGCTGTATTGAGCCTCAATCTGACTCTGTACCAGAATCAGATCCTTTTCTGACAGAGTTCTCGACAGACACTCTCCTTGCACATGATCTGCAAGGAGAGTTGTT
>MPNB01000012.1 GCA_002238805.1 Rhodothermaceae bacterium bin80
CGCCCTCCAAAAGAGGGCGCCAACATGTAAGAAAAGAACGAAAAAATAGCCCTTTTTGAACTCCCCTGAAAAATAGGGGACAGCAAAGATCCGCGAAAAAATCCACTACAATTGCAAACTTGCGTAACGCCTCTTTGTAGGGCAAATTGCTGTCGTAACCGGGGCATCGTATCAAATTTAGTTGGAATCCAACGATCCTGGACGCCATGTACACCAGCGTCAATACACTAAAAATGATGTTTCATCCCGATACTGATACCCAAGAATGACAAATCGTCAGTTGACATGGCCCCATGGACCGGTTCACTACCGTCTTTTCGAATATTAGGCACGTGACTCCGTAGAGGATCCCACACAATAATTCCCTTGAACTCCTGAAACACCATCCACCTAGCCCGAACATCAATAGAAACCGATCTTCTCACGGGATACGAAAATCCGAGAAGAAACTGATAAGTCAGTTGCGTATCCTTCATCGTGTCGTGTGCACTGCTGGCCGTTCCAGCCAGATTACGGGCGATATCATCTGCATTGGACTGATCCGATCCTGTTGCAATATCGTCGGGACTCGTACTCCTAGACCAGACACTGCCATAGCCAACTCTTGTGGAACCAAACCCGATGCCCACCCCTGCATAAGGTCTGATAGAAATATAATCAGCAAACGATGGACTCCAATACACATTCGCCATCAGGCCCCGTGAAGTTACTGTTCCAAGCCACTCTTCTGCAAGGGAAATCTCATCACTGAGCTTATCAAAGTTCACACCCTGCGCTGAACGCACTCCAGATCTTTGCCCATAATTACTGGTGCGTGTGACATATTCCAGCTCTGCATGAAGATGGGGAAATATCTGATACCCAATGAACGCGTTAGCTAGCGTCCCAGCCGTCCCATCGAATGGAACTTGATAGTTGTCGCCTTCACCTCGATTAGCTGCCGTACATCCCGGTATTGAAGCATAAAGCGGGTTTATGAACTCATCGCACAAACTGCTACGATCATTACTGTCTCCAATCACCGTAACAGCAGGCGATCGAAGAGCTCCAATTTCCGCACCCACATAAAAACGTTCCTCACTCTGTGCCCAAGCCGTCGCTGCAACCAGAGAGAAAAATACAGGGAGATACAAAAAAGAGTACTTCCTGGAAAAATGAGATGTCCTATTCGTAGTCAGCATTATGTCAGGTCTTGTAGAATTAAGTTTGCGTTCAGTTGCGAATTAGTTTTAGGTATTACCCTGGTAAGGTGTTCCAGCACTTCGAAGGAAGCCGGGGGAGCGCCCGAAGATCATCTCTCGTGCTACGCAACTGTGATGTCATTTCCTCACCTTATGCGTTCACTATCTCCGTCATCAGCTTCCGAAACCATGCTCCTTTGGTAACATCCTGCAATTTATCTGGATCAATTGCGATCGTGTTCATTTTTCTCCGTGTTTCGGTAAACTCCTTTCCCGTACTGCTAACTTGAAACTGGGAGGGATTTGTTTCGCTCCATCAACCTCGCTGCTTCTTTTACAACAAGCTCGGGAATTAATCTTCAAAACCCTGTGCCACTCAAGCCTCTAATGTAATTATTTTGTAACGGTATCTTGGTACTCACCTTAATCAAATCGCAATGTTAAGACCTTGCTGGCTTCTATTCCTCCTTCTTCCTGCCTGTACACAGGAGCACCTGGATCCGCCCAATGTTGTCATCATGTTCGTAGATGATATGGGATATGGTGACATTGGTGCTTTCGGATCGCCCGATTATACAACGCCAAACCTTGATAGGATGGCCGCACGAGGCGTCCGTTTTACGGATTTCTACGTTAGTCAGCCTGTTTGCTCCGCTTCCAGGGCCTCACTGCTGACCGGTAACTACTCAAACCGGATCGGAATCCACGGTGCGCTTGGTCCGAGAAACTCACACGGAATTAGTCAAGACGAGGTTACGCTTGGCGAATTGTTCAAGTCGCAAGGCTATACTACCGCAGCTTACGGAAAATGGCATCTTGGGCATCACCCCCAATTCCTCCCGTTACAGCATGGATTTGACGACTATTACGGTATTCCCTACTCAAACGATATGTGGCCCTTTCACCCCGAAAGCCCGGACGCCTGGGAAGATCTACCGACGATTGAGCGCGATTCGATCGTAGGGTACAACACAGACCAAACTCGCTTCACGACAGACTTTACACTTCGGAGCACTGAATTTATCCGATCTCAAGCGGAAGCTGGACAACCCTTTTTTCTGTATATCGCACACCCAATGCCGCATGTACCTCTGTTTGTCTCTGAAGAGCGTGCAGGGACTACTGGCTCCGGGCTCTATGGAGATGTGATCCATGAAATCGATTGGTCTATGGGCCAGATCCTGCAAACTCTTCAGGAAACTGGTGTGGATGATAATACACTGGTCCTGTTCACAAGCGACAACGGTCCCTGGCTTAGCTATGGGAACCATGCCGGCACTACAGGCCCCCTGCGTGAAGGAAAGGGGACGACCTGGGAAGGTGGTGTGAGAGTGCCCTTCATAGCCCACTGGCCAGGAGTTCTGCCCGAGGGAGCATCCGTGAGTACCCCGGCAATGACCATTGATATCTTCCCCACACTGGCACATCTCATCAGCGCGCCACTGCCCGAGAACCCTATAGATGGCCGCAATATCTGGCCACTCATGACCGGCACAAGCACTGAGTCACCTCATGCGGCCTACTACTTCTGGTACAGAACCAATGATTTGCATGCCCTGCGCAGCGGTCGCTGGAAGCTTTATTTTCCGCATCGGTACCGAAGCATGCTCGGTCAGGAACCCGGCGTGGATGGTATACCAGGTAAGTACATCAGTTTTGAGGCTGGGCTGGAGCTCTACGACCTTGTTGCGGACATCGGAGAGACCACAGACATATCTGCCGACCATCCTGATGTGGTAACCCGGTTGAGTACAATGGCAGATAGCATGCGGGTGATCCTTGGAGACAGATTAACCGGCATTGAAGGCTCCCAGTTACGTGAGCCCGGCCGAGTTCAGGCCAATTGATCAAATAACATCAGTCGCTGTCATATGATAAATCCCCCCAATGGCCCATCCGGTTTTGGATTCCAAGATTGATGAGATATCTTATGGCTTCTTGGGAGAAGCTCGAGGGAAATCTGAAATATTCCGTGTGCAGTGATGCTATCAGAAGACGATCATGGAGTTTGATTATACCGGTCTGGTCAACCAGAACGAGTTTTACCCGGACCAGTACTGGCACGCGCACCTGCTGGAGAAGATCTGAGACCGCGAAAACAACTATCGTGAAGCGTGGGCGTCCTTTGAACGAGCCAAAGCTATGGTGAGCTATGACTGCAATCCTGCTGCAATCGGACCGGGGCTTTTCTTGGCCTCAGCGCGTTAAAACGGCCGACTGATCAAAACTGATCTGAATGAGCGCGATTGATGTTCAGTCGCGTAGTATAAAAACAGTAGTCAGACTCAAATTTATGAGCAATCATCCCACTGCCGACATTGGTGTGATAGGGCTGGCCGTCATGGGTCAGAACCTGGTTCTAAACATGAACGATCACGGATTCTCCGTAGTCGTGTACAACCGCACAGTTTCCAAAGTGGAGAATTTTATTGCTGGACCAGCTTCCGGCACATCCATTGAAGGCGCACATTCACTGGCAGAACTCGTAACCGCACTCAAACGGCCGCGACGCGTAATGCTGATGGTAAAAGCAGGAGCGCCTACCGACCAGACAATTCTGGATCTAGTACCACTGCTGGAACCTGGAGACATCATTATTGACGGAGGAAATTCAAACTACCACGATACTATCCGACGCACACACGAACTGGAGGCGCATGGCTTACTATTCATTGGAACTGGTGTATCTGGAGGTGAGGAAGGCGCCCGAACTGGTCCAAGCATTATGCCAGGGGGAAGCCCCGAGGCATGGCCACATGTGAAACATATTCTGCAAAGTGTCGCCGCCAAAGTGGATGGATCCCCCTGTTGTGAGTGGATCGGCCCTAATGGAGCCGGCCATTTTGTCAAGATGGTCCATAACGGCATTGAGTATGGCGACATGCAGATCATCGCCGAGTCGTATCACATTATGAAAGAGCTCCTGGGACTCTCAAACCAGGAGATGTATGAAGTCTATGCACACTGGAATACGGGAAAGCTTGATTCGTATTTGATCCAGATCACACGGGATATCCTTGCTTATCAGGACGAACAGGGTGAGTCCACACTGGATATGATTCTTGACAGCGCCGGGCAAAAAGGAACTGGGAAATGGACCGCTATCGCTGCGCTTGATACCGGAATCCCGCTCACACTGATTGGAGAAGCTGTCTTTGCCCGGTTCCTTTCCTCGCTGACCGCCGAACGTGCCCACGCCGAAGGAGTACTGTCTGGCCCCTCACCGGCATACAACCAAGACCGCACCGCACTGATACGTGACCTGCATGAGGCAGTGTACGCCTCCAAAATCATGTCCTATGCTCAGGGATACATGCTTCTTCGTGCTGCCGCTGATACTTATGACTGGCCCCTGAATTATGGCAATATCGCCCTCATGTGGAGAGGCGGTTGCATTATTAGGTCGGCCTTCCTGGGAAAAATTAAACAAGCATTCGACACCAACGCGGATCTGGAAAGTTTTCTGGTAGCTCCCTATTTTGCAAAAACGCTTTCAGAGGCACAGGGCGCATGGCGCCGCACAGTTGCAACAGCCACCATGTACGGTATTCCTATACCCGCTATCAGCAGTGCACTTTCCTTTTACGACGGCTACCGACGTGCACGCAGCCCGGCTAATTTAATTCAAGCTCAAAGAGATTATTTTGGTGCTCATACTTACGAGCGACTTGATCATATGCGTGGAAATTTTTTTCACACAGACTGGACGGGTTCAGGAGGACCCATAACTGCAGGGTCTTACCAGGCCTGAACATGCCCCGCAAAAACATTATCGTTGACACTGACGCCGGCCCCGACGATTTGTTAGCGCTGGGCTACCTGTTGGTTCACCCCGACATCACGGTGGAGGCAATTACGCTTGCATATGGCCTTGCCCATGCTGAATGCGCCGCGATAAATATTTCACGCATGGTCGCTGCATTCAGTACCGGACACGTCCCAGTTTACATCGGCCACACAAAACCCCTCGAAGGAAATGCAGCCTTTCCTGAACGCTGGCGCAAGCTGTCTGATGACCTCCCCGGTGTAAGTCTGCCCAAGGCTTATGTCCCACCCCAAGAGGAGCATGCTGTTTCTTTTCTGGAACGCCGGCTCTCACGGGCTTCACGCCCCGTTCGTGTACTGGCTCTCGGTGCACTTACAAACTTGACGACGCTGACACGCGCTTCGGCCCCTGCCATGGAAGAACTGGTCATCATGGGTGGAGCAGTAGACGTACCCGGCAATGTCAATGATTCAGATGAATTCGTATCCCCATCAGGAAAAACCGAATGGAATTTTTTCGTAGATCCATTAGCGGCGTCAAAAGTTTTTTCATCAGACCTACCAATCACACTCATCCCTCTGGACGCAACAAACCAAGTGCCGGTAAAAATTCCCTTCATTGATGGGTTCACCCGAATGGCTCGCTGCCCGATTGGACGCATGACTTCTCAAGTACTGGAAACTGTTCGCCCATTTGCAGAGCAAGGAATATTTTACGCCTGGGACCCCTTAGCGGCCGTCTATCTGATAAACCCCGATATCGTAACGCTGGCCCGTTTCCCGATTGAAGTCAAGGCCTCTGGACCTGATGCAGGCATCTCCCGCAGGTCTGATGCCGGATGCAAATGCTTCGTTGCAACGAGTGCACAAGGTGAATTATTCACACGTTATTTCACTGCTCCTTTTGAGATTAGTGCGCGCGCGTACAGCTGATATTTCATCTCGTGAGCCTGGCCCCTGAATCCAAATGTCCGTCGGCCAGAGCTAAACCAAGTGCGTCTCTGTAATAACTAAAAACTGGAATCATACCAAAGAGAGACCACCTTTCCGACTTGCTCTCCTACCTGCTCCGGAAAACCGAAAGTAAAAAAGCGACGAACGTTGTGTACAACGTACCCCCAACACAGATCGCCCACACGAGACTACCCCCGCTCGTCCCCGATTGCAGCATAACAAACAGTACCAAAAGAACATTATGCACCAGCGTAGTCACCAAAGTGGCTTCAACTACACGGAGTATAAGTTTTTCCAGAGCCTCGGTTCGAATGGTAGCCACGAGACCCACCAGGAAACCCGTCAATGTTTTGACAAACATCTGGATCCCCCACAGACCATAAATCGCATCAAGCGCGAAACCAACCAAAAAGCCTCCGACGGCCCCGTACACACGACCGTGGCGTACAGCAAGCCAAATCAAAAAAAGCAGAACTACGTCGGGGTAAGCTCCCCAGAGCTCCAATCTACCGAAGAAAAGCCACTGGAGAACAACGACAACAGCCCCAGCCAGAGCCAGATTCAGTACTCTATACATACTCTAGAAACTTAAATCGCGTGGGTCGGTGCAAGCATCTGCAACCCACTATTGTTATATGTCCCGTCCCCGTACACGTACTCGACCTCGGTCCAGAAAACGTCGCGCAAAAAAGCGTGCCATGATCCTCTCGGTGCACAATTACGTACTGATTGCGCTGGGCGTGCTAGCTATCGTGATCGGATACGCTGTCATGCGTCTGGAAAATGAGGTTGACGGCATACTCTCGCTTTACGTTGCTCCACTGTTGATTCTCGGCGGATATCTGGAGATTATCTACGCCATTCTTTGGCGCCGATCTAGTCATAAAGATAGTAGCGCTCGCTCCGCTGAGTAAAAGTGGCAATGTCATTCTCCCATGACGCTATAATGGCTTCCGGGGTCATGGAAGAAAGCATATCCAAAAGCCTCGACGTACCAGAGAGTTTTGCAAGCCATTGTGGTCTTGTTAAGAATTGATTTGCGACTGGTGTTGCGTGATAATATGCATGAAGGATATGGATTCCAACTTCAACCGGCTGATAGATTCTCCGATCTGTGACCGTAACACCCAAGCCACGAATGGTCTGACCGTTTAGCTTGGGAGCAGAATCCATATTCGGCAGAGGCGTCGGCGTGAACTCGACTCCCTCGAAGCGCACCCCAGGGAGTGATTTATTATTGAGCGCCTCAGCTATCTGGCCCCCGTCCACCTTGATTGATCCTACTTGAAGGAAGGGAGTACGGGTCCCGCGCCCTTCGCTCGCGGAAGTGGCTTCAAAGAAACAGGTTCCGGGATACACCAGAGCGTTGTCAAACCGGGGGATGTTCGGGCTAGTGGCAACCCAGGGACGCCCTGTGTCCGGCCATTGCATACTCCGATCCCAACCATCCATGGGGACCACTTCCAAAACCAAGGATTCCAGGCCCGGCATCAGACCATCTCCCTTGATCATGCTCGCCAATTCTCCCACGGTCAAACCATGCGCGATAGGGATTGCATACTGACCTACAAAAGATTCCTGATCAGGCTCTAAAATAAAGCCCGATACGTAAGCACCGGAGAGCGGGTTTGGCCGATCCAAGACTATGAACGGGATACCAGCTTCCGCTGCCGCCTGCATTGATAATCCCATGGTAGAGATGAACGTGTAAAACCGTGCACCTACATCCTGTATATCAAATATCAGAATATCCAAGCCAGCCAGCATTTCTATCGTTGGCCTACGAGTAGCCCCGTAAAGACTATATACTGGTGCACCGGTAAGCAGGTCTTTGCCATCACTCACTGCCTCTCCATCCTCAGCCGTACCCCGCAACCCATGCTCCGGCCCGAAGATAGCCCCTACACGGACGTTTGGCGCAGCATGCACCAGGTTGATCAGATGTTCGTCATCCACCAGCGCGGTGTGATTCACAATCAACCCTACCGTCTTGCCATCCAAGCGATCAAAATTCGAGGCTGCCAACACGTCTGCACCAGTTCGAACGGTTTCCTGAGCAAAAACGGTTCCGACTCCACAAAACATCAATATTACCAAATAGCGCATCATGCAGCATCTGCAGGAATACCCGACTCACCAAAAAAGTACGCGATTTCTTTTTGTGCATTTTCGGGGGAATCCGAACCGTGCACGATATTCTCCCCCTTGTTCTCTGCATAAAGCCTGCGGATGGTACCCTTTGCTGCCTCTGCGGGATCGGTAGTTCCAATGAGCTTCCGAAAACTTTCCACCGCGTCTTTTTTCTCAAGTACCATCGGTACGCAGGGTCCACTGGTCATAAAGTCGATCAGATCGCTGAAGAACGGTCGATCCCGGTGTACTTCATAGAAACCCTCCGCATGAGCCCGCGTGAGTTTTATCATTTGCAGTGCGCAGACCTTGAATCCTGTAATTTCAATTTTACGGAGCACTTCCCC
The DNA here is from genome assembly GCA_002238805.1 of Rhodothermaceae bacterium bin80. GTDB lineage: Bacteria > Bacteroidota > Rhodothermia > Rhodothermales > Bin80 > Bin80. Next base: position 8,378 of record MPNB01000012.1, read on the forward strand.
CGTTAAACCTCTGCGTACGCAGTCCGGCTTCAGAATCGACAATGTGCGATCGTTTCTCATTGATGAATGATTTTGGTTAATACTTGCCAAAGGTAAGGCTATCAGTGCTTGAATAACAGCAATTCCATGAATACTGCTAAAAAAATCCTTAGGTTTGAACGACTGACCCCACAACACAAATAGCCTATCATGAAATTCCTCAGATTTGCCCCTTTACTCATTCTGTTGGTAGCTGGTTGCGCTCAGGAAGCCGCACCGCCTGACGAAACTACACAACCAAACATTGTTTTCATATTCACAGATGACCACACTGCGCGCGCACTCAGCGCGTACGGCTCAGTTGTGAACGAAACCCCCAACCTCGATCGGATCGCCAACGAGGGAATGCGTTTCAATAACTGCCTGGTTACCAATTCGATTTGCGCCCCCAGCCGCGCAGTAATCCTCACAGGTAAGCATAGTCACATCAATGGACAGCTGACTAACGGTAATCGATTTGATGGTGCCCAGCAAACTTTCCCCAAACTACTGCAATCCGCGGGATACGAAACGAGTATCATCGGCAAATGGCACCTGCGAAGTGAACCAACTGGATTTGATCACTGGCAGGTACTCATTGGTCAGGGACCGTACTATAATCCGCGCTTCCTTGTCCCTGGAGATACGGTCAGGATTGAAGGATATACCACAAATATCATTACCGATCTGGCACTGGATTGGCTGGACACACAACGGGATGTATCAAAACCCTTCATGCTCATGTACCAGCACAAGGCACCGCACCGGGAATGGCATCCGGGTCCGGACCACTTTGAGCTCTATGCAGACGAAGATATTCCGGAGCCAGCAAATCTATTTGATGACTACTCGAATCGTGCATCTCCCGCGGCTGAGCAGGGCATGACCATTGCAAGGCATATGAATGTGGATGATTTGAAGCTGACAGCCCCCCGAAGCATGAATGAAGAACAGGCCGCAGCCTGGGAGGAAGTCTATGGTCCACGCAACGAAGAATTTCTCGCAGCAAACTTGGAAGGGGACGATCTGACCCGCTGGAAATACCAGCGTTATGCCAAAGAATACCTGCGTACCGTCGCAGGGGTCGACGATAACGTGGGTCAATTGCTGGATTACCTCGACGTGAATAACCTTGCAGAAAACACCGTGGTGATCTATTCATCTGATCAAGGATGGTACTTAGGTGAACATGGATGGTACGATAAGCGCTGGATGTACGAAGAATCACTGGTGGCTCCGCTACTCGTTCGCTGGCCAGGACAAATCCAGGCTGGCAGCGTGAACAACGCCATGGTCTCCAACCTGGATTTTGCAGCAACCTTTCTGGACTTGGCAAGCGTGGAGGTACCTGACGATATTCAGGGCCGCAGCCTCAAACCCCTGTTCCTGGGAGAGACTCCAGAAGACTGGCGTACCAGCCACTATTACCAATACTACGAATACCCCGGCTACCACTGTGTTGAGCGCCATTACGGCGTTCGAACCGAACAGTACAAACTCATTCACTTCTATACTCGTGATGAGTGGGAATTATTTGACCTAGAGGCCGATCCCATGGAGATGAACAGCGTGTACGACGATGAGGCTTATGCAGAAACGGTGGCTGAACTCAAACAAGAGCTCACGAGGCTGCGCGAGCACTATGCCGTACCCGAGGATGAACGCCCAACCGGCCCATGCATCCCAAACGAACGCGGTGCACCCATAAGACAGTAAGCCAGAAACAATATGAAACTGCTCCGCATATTCGCGTTGCTTCTTTGGTGCCTTACCGCTACCGGAACAGACTCCTTTAGCCAGGTCCCACATCCTCAGGATGTATTTGGGTTTATGCCCGGCGACGACTACAAATTGGCCCGGTATGATCAAATGGAATCATACTATCGATCACTGGCAGACGCCAGCGACCGGGTCATACTGCGTGAGATTGGCTCATCCGTACTTGGCAAACCTCTCCTGCTTCTGATTATTTCGAGTGAGGAGAACCTGGCGTCACTGGACAGATGGCAGGAGATCAGCACCTCACTCGCCCGTGCAAGAGTTGCTGAGGAAGAAGCCGTTGCACTTTCAAAAGAAGGTCGGGCCGTCATCTGGATTGATGGCGGGCTGCACGCAACGGAGGTCGCTGGCGCACAGATGACTCCGCTCCTTGCCTGGCGGGTTGCTACGGAAGAATCTGCAGAAATGGCGCACATCAGGGATAATGTGATCCTACTCCTTATGCCCGTCATGAACCCCGACGGACTTGACATCGTAGCTTCCTGGTATGACTTCACGGTCAATACACCCTACGAAGCCACACGTCCACCCTGGCTGTATCACTACTACGTGGGGCATGACAACAACCGGGACTGGTTCATGAATAACATGCCCGAATCAAAGGCGGTTACCGAAGTGCTCTATAACGAGTGGTACCCACAAATCGTCTACAACCACCACCAGACCAGTCCGAGCTGGACGCGAATCTTTCTGCCCCCCTTCACAGATCCGGTCAACCCACGTATCCATCCAGGCGTGACAACAGCAGTAAACCTAGTTGGATCGGCAATGGCCAATCGGTTTGCCATGAAAGATATGCCTGGTGTGATCTCGGGAGTTACTTTCAGCATGTGGTGGAATGGTGGAATGCGTACGGTCCCTTATTTTCACAACATGGTGGGAATCCTGACCGAGGTCGGACACGCAACGCCAAGCCCCCGGTTTTTCGACCCTGATTCCATCCCCCAATATGTAAGCGGTCGTAATCCGACGACTGGCACGAACATCTTTTATCCCAACCCCTGGAAAGGTGGCTGGTCTCACTTCGCAGACCCTGTTCGCTATATGATCACAGGATCAATGGCTGTTCTGCGTCTGGCTGCCGACCGCCGCGAAAGCTGGCTCTATAATATCTGGCAAATGGGGCGAGACGCGATCACAGAAACCGATTCGGTTGCAGCCTATGTGATCCCCTCCAACCAATGGAATGCTGGAGAAGAATTGGATCTGGTCAACCTGCTGCGTGTCGGGGGGATTGAAATCGAATATGCCAGACATGCATTTAGTCTTGGCGAGACTACGTATGCTGCCGGTTCATTCATCATACCCAAAGCGCAGGCATTCAGGCCCTATCTGGAAGACTTGCTGGAAGCCCAGAACTATCCTGATCGCAGAACACAGACAGGAACACCGATCGTACCCTACGACTTGGCAGGGTGGACGCTACCCCTCCAAATGGGTGTTCAGGTCGACCGGGTAGATACATTACCCGTCGTAGACACAGTCCCGGTTACTGAGGATATCACCCCCGCTCCTGGAACTATTTCCGATGGACGCAACGAGAATTACGTGATTGATCCGCGGGAAAACCGTAGTCGCCATGCGGTCAATGAGGCACTGAGTTCTGGCCTCACGGTGCAGGTTGTAACCGATTCGATTGCTGTAGGAGATAATACTTGGCCTGCCGGAGCTTTTTTCGTGGAGTCTGATCGAGAGCTTCAAAGTATTGCCGAGCTTACTGGTGTGAGTTTTTACACAGTGCCCGAAAATGTCCCCACATTGCACGAGTTGAGAACTCCACGTATCGGACTATACAAGTCTTGGGTTGCCAACATGGATGAAGGCTGGACACGCTGGCTCCTGGAATCGTATGCATTTGACGTTGATACCTTGCATAACTCAGATATCCAAACCGGTGATCTATCCGCTTATACAGCAATCCTTCTGCCCAGCCAAGGTGGCGAAAGTCTGCTGCATGGCCATCGTACAGGAATGATGCCCGAAGCATATACAGGTGGCCTCGGGCTGGAGGGAACGCTTGCGCTTATGCAGTATGTGGAGGATGGCGGGACACTGGTTGCCCTGGATGCTGCAAGTGATTTTGTTATTGATCACTTTGGATTGCCGGTGGAAAATATTGTGGATGGAGTTTCCAGATCTGCATTCTTTATTCCGGGCTCCCTGATGCGACTGGAAGTGGATACTGCCCATCCTCTCGGTTATGGAATGAGTCCTGAAGCAGCAGCCTCATTTGTAAGGAGTCGTGCTTTTTCGACCGTTCGTCGCTCGAACCAACAGGAAGGAGGGCGTATTATACTGGCCCCAGGCTCCGATCCGCCTGTTGAGGTGGTGGCCAATTATGCCGAAGAAGATATTTTGATGAGTGGCTGGGCCTTGGGTGAAGAAGATTACCTTGGTGGTAAAGCCGCCATAGTGCGTGTGGGCGTCGGTGATGGGAATGTCATCCTTTTTGGATTTCGCCCACAGTTCAGAGGCCAATCGCGCGGGACCTATAAACTGCTCTTCAATGCATTGATGATTGGTGCTATGCATACAAACCAGCAATAGGCTTCGCCAGATAATATGGTGACAGAGACGTACATGAGCTGTTTTGAAATACAAGCCCCAATTTATGTATGACCATCAAGTCAACGGTGATTAGGGCCCTTTCTGCCTGAATCTGTCAGCCGCAACTGCAAATCTAATCTTGCATATCTTAAGGTTTGCACCGTGAGTAACCACGGAGCATTTTGGTATTATCCACTGAGTAATTCGTAACCATGAAATCCAAACTTGATCGACGTTCATTTCTGACGCAATCTGCAACGCTGGCAACCGGGGTCCTTGTACTGCCGCGTCATGTGCTTGGCGGACCCGGTTATCGTGCACCAAGTGACCGGCTCAATGTGGCTGCCGTAGGAGCTGGTGGCCGTGGCCAAAGTGTCTTGCAGGGGGTAACAGGATACAATGAAGAAACTGGTACGATGCTTGAAAACATCGTTGCCCTGTGTGACGTGGATGATATGCGCGCCGCAAACTCATACGAGCGCTACGCTGATGCAAAAAGGTATCGTGATTATCGCGTGATGCTTGATGAAATGCATGACAACATTGATGCAGTGATCGTTGCCACCCCCGATCATATGCACGCTGCACCGGCTATGGCAGCCATGCAGCTTGGTAAACATGTCTACGTAGAAAAGCCGCTTACGCACGACGTTTATGAAGCGCGGAAGCTTACAGAAGCCGCTCGAGAGTATGGCGTGGTCACACAGATGGGGAACCAAGGCAATTCCGGTGAGGGGATTCGGCAAATCTGCGAATGGATCTGGACCGGCATCATCGGAGATGTAACAGAAGTGTACACATGGACTAATCGTCCAGTGTGGCCCCAAGGCTTGGTCAGACCCAAAGAAACTCCTCCTGTACCAGCAACGCTCGACTGGGACTTGTGGCTGGGTACCGCCCCCTACAGACCCTATAATCCCGCCTACCTGCCCTTCAGCTGGCGCGGATGGTGGGACTTTGGTACTGGCGCTCTCGGTGACATGGCATGCCATATTGTCGATCCTGTTTTCAAAGCACTCAAGCTGGGATCACCTAAAAGTGTCGAGGCCAGCGCATCCGTATTTGTCGAGGACTGGTCGCCAATCGATAACCTCGAAAGTGCGCCAAATTCATCTATGATCCGATTCAAATTCCCCAGTAGAGACGGAATGCCTCCGGTAGAGGTTACGTGGCTTGATGGTGGATTACTACCCCCAAGACCTGATGGATTAGGGGATGACGAGGCCATGGGGGATGGTGGGGGAGGATGCCTGTTCCATGGCTCCAAGGGTACTATTATGTGCGGAACCTACGGTGCTGATCCCACCTTGTTACCCACTTCAGACATGCAGGATTTTGAGGCGCCAAGCCAGATGCTTGATCGCGTTGATGGTGGTACAGATGGCCACCAGCGTGTATGGGTAGAAGCTTGCAAGGGAGGACCGCCCTGTAGCTCCAACTTTGACTACGCCGGACCCTTAACCGAAATGATCCTCATTGGCAATTTGGCAATACGGAGCTTTATGACCCCCGATGCGGACTCAGGGGGACGCAGACGCTCGTATTCCGGCCGTAAGAGGCTGTACTGGGACAGTGAAAACCTTAGGGTCACCAACCACGAAGCAGCTAACCTGTTTGTTCGTAGGGAGTACCGCGAAGGCTGGAGCTTATAACCCGTGGTGTTGGCGAGAGGTTACTCGCAGGGCATTGTACAACTGTGATCACCTAGCCCTTCGGCTATACGTGACGCTCAGCGTGGTATGAACTGCGTACCAGTGGACCACTTTCGACATGCTCAATCCCCTTAGCCTCCCCAATTTCTTTGTAATATCTGAACTGATCGGGATGAATAAACTCCTCGACCGGTAGGTGCATACGAGTCGGCTGTAAGTACTGCCCAATGGTCATTACATCAACACCCACGCGCACGAAATCGTCCATCAGTTCGAAAACCTCATCCTCGGTCTCCCCCAAGCCAACCATAATGCCACTCTTGGTACGTAATCCCTGATCCTTCGAAATCTCCAGTACCCTTAATGAGCGTTCATAGTCCGCTTGTGGGCGGACTCGACGGTACAGGCGCGGCACGCTCTCCACATTGTGGTTAAGTATCTCCGGGCGCTCATCCAAAACGATCTGTAGAGCATCCCATATACCTCTAAAATCTGGTATCAACACCTCCACGGTGCAACCTGGAATTTCCTTTCGGATACGGCGAATGGTTTCAGCGAAGATAGGCGCGCCTCCATCTTCTCTTTCATCGCGGTTTACCGAGGTCACGACTGCATGCTTCAAACCCATAATGCGCGCAGCGTTGGCTACACGGCGTGGTTCATCATAATCCAGGCCAGGCTCGGGCCTGCCTGTCTGAACAGCACAGAAGCCACAGGATCTCGTGCATACATTACCGAGAATCATGAAGGTTGCTGTTCCTGCCGTCCAGCATTCGCCCATGTTTGGACAACGGGCACTCTGACACACGGTATGTAGATCGTGCTCCTCGATCAACTCAACGAGATTCTTGTACACCGGGCCATATGGCAACTTGACGCGCAACCAGTCAGGACGTCGAACACGCGGCTGCGTCTCGACAACCGGCAGGCCAACGAAACCTGGACCCGCATCCCCTGTTGCACCTGACACCTTTTTCAACGTAATTTCCCCAGGGAGAGATGGACGCACTGTAGTTTCGGAATTCACGGCGTAAAGAATCTTGCTCTGGTGCCACGCGTACCTTTCAGGGCCGCCATTGATCCAGAACAACGTAAACTCAACCAACCTCCACAATCCATGCACATTCGCTCAGGACAGGTGCCGGACATATTCGGCAAGCATCTCAATGCTACAGGTATGATGCCCATTGTGCTGGATATGCGGGCAAGCCAGGGCATCACACTGGTGGACGAGCTTACAGGCAAGCCCTACCTGGACTTTTTTGGTTTCTTTGCCAGTAGTATGCTTGGGATGAATCATCCCAAACTGGAATCCGACGAAAATGCACTCAAGCGACTGAAGGATGCCGCACTGAACAAGGTCTCAAACTCGGATGTGCAAACCTCCCACATGGCGCGGTTCCTTGAAACCTTTAGCCGTGTTGCACAACCCAGTGCCTTACCGTATGCCTTCTTCATTTCGGGCGGTGCACTCGCAGTCGAAAACACATTAAAGGCAGCCTTCGACTGGAAAGTGCGCAAGAATCTTGCTAAGGGCATTTCCAGCGAACATGGCCAACAGGTCATGCATCTACGCGAAGCCTTCCATGGACGAAGCGGCTACACATTATCCCTCACCAATACATCCGATCCGTGGAAAACAAGGTTTTTTCCGAAGTTCGAATGGCCTCGTATCCTGAATCCAAAGATTACATTCCCATTAGCAGATCACCTAGAGCACGTAGAACACCTGGAAGCACAGGCATTGGAAGAGGCTAAATCATACTTCTTTGAGCATAAAAATGAGATCGCCTGCATCATCCTTGAGACCATTCAGGGTGAAGGTGGTGACAATCACTTTCGATCAGAATTTCTGAAAACACTCAAGGAACTGTGCCTGGAGAACGATGCTCTGCTCATTTTCGATGAGGTGCAATGCGGTGCAGGAATCACAGGTACGTTCTGGGCCTGGGAGCAACTAGGAGTAACACCTGATCTGATCGCCTTCGGAAAAAAAACACAGGTGTGTGGCGTTCTTGCAGGCCGCCGACTTGATGAGGTTGAAGATCACGTATTTGTCAAACCCGGGCGAATCAACTCTACCTGGGGCGGCAACTTGGTAGATATGGTGAGATTTGACCGCATCATGGAGATCATGGAGGAAGACGCACTTCTCCGTAATACCCGTGCTGTAGGAAACCACCTCCTTAAGCGTCTCAAGGAAATAGCAGATTCCAGTGACCACTTCTCAAATGCACGTGGGCGTGGCCTCATGTGCGCCATAGATGTTACAACGAGACCCCTGCGCAATCAGCTGCTCAAACTTTGCCGCGAGAACGGCTTGATCCTGATCGGTTGTGGTCAATCAACCATTCGTTTCCGACCACCTCTGATCATTACTCGAAGCGAGTTAGATTTTGGAATGGATATATTTGAGCGGGTTGTACAAGCCGCTCATGCTACAAAAATGCCCGTGTAGCTCAAGCTGCTCTCTTCGGCACGGCTTTGTGATTCATACCCGATGGGGCTCGTCCCATGGTTCGATCCCGCTATCCACATCGCGGGCACGGAGTTATTCTGTCGGTTCCTCCTCTTCTTCGGTGATCACGCGTGTAACGTCGGCAATGGCATCGCCCTCTTCAAGCCGGATCGTCCGAACACCCATTGCTTGCCTTGCAAGCTGCGAAATTTTACTTACAGACTGACGAATCAGTTTGCCATTCTGTGTGATAATCATCAAATCATCCGTATCTGTCACGCCATGGAGTGCCACAAGTGCTCCCGTCCTCTCATTGATTCTATGCGCTATAACCCCCTTCCCCGCACTCAAGCGCAACGAATACTTACTTATCTCTGTGCGCTTTCCGTAACCATTTGCACTAATCGTTAAAAGCGTACGGTCGGTATCCTCGGAAATCACCACCATACCAATTACACGTTCACCTTCCCCAAGCCTTATCCCAATCACACCCATTGCAACACGCCCCATCGCCCGTATCCGCTCTTCGCTGCGCCGGTTTGCCCGGCCAGCCGATGATGCCAAAATTATCTGCCCCTCACCATCGGTCAGGCGAGTCTCCAATACCGCATCACCATCTCGAACAATAATGGCTTTAATACCCGCCTGCCGGGGATGGCGGTACGCCCAAAGTGTCGTTTTTTTGAGCATACCACGACGGGTGGCCATTAGCACATAATGCGACTTCAGGTATTCTTCGCTCAAGAAGTCCTCTCGACTGATCGGTAATACTGCCCGAATACGATCATCTGCTGCAATAGAGATAAGATTGCGAATGCTGCGACCGCGTGCCGCGCGCCCTCCAACTGGAATGCGGAATACCCGCAACCAATAGCACTTACCATAATCCGTAAAAATCAACAGGTAATCCAGGTTGTACGAAACGAACAGATGCTCAATATAATCCTCCCTGCGCAGGCTGCTCCCCCGTGAACCTTTTCCACCACGACCCTGAGCCTGAAATTCTTGCACCGCTGTGCGCTTGATGATTCCCTGGTGTGATATCGTAACAACGACCTGATCATTACTAATCAGGTCTTCAATCAGTATATCCCCACCTCCCGAGGGATCAATCTTCGTGCGACGCTCATCTCCATGTTTTTCTGCTAGCGCCTGGATCTCTTCCTTGATGATTTTCATCCGACGCTCCTCACTGCCGAGAATCTCGGTCAAGCGCGCAATTTCCTTCTTCTTTGCTTCAAAGTCTGCCACGATCTTGTCGCGCTCCAAGCCGGTCAATCGGTTAAGCCGAAGCGCGAGAATTGCATCTGCCTGGGCCTCACTCAACCAGGAATCCCTACCATGGTCTGCTTGCCCCGGTGCTTCTATTGATAAACCCAATTTTTCGAGTTGGGCCGGAGTCAATTTTGTCGGCCACACTCCCGCCATAAGGCACTTACGGGCTTCTGCTGTATCAGCAGATTCGCGAATCATCGTGATAATTGCATCCAGGTGATCCAGTGCAATCGTGAGTCCCTCCAGTATATGAGCCTGTTTCTGGGCCTCATTAAGCTGGTACTGAGTACGACGGGTGACAACCTCATGTCGGTGATTGACAAAATGAACGATCGCATCTTTTAACGTGAGTATCTCTGGACGGCCATTAACCAGAGCTACTAAGTTTGCACCAAAAGTATGCTGGCAATTGGAGTACTTATAGAGCTTGTTTTCAACAATTTGAGCAACCGCATCCTTCTTGAGCTCAATAACAATACGCATACCATCGCGATCGCTCTCATCACGCAGGTCACTTATGCTCTGGATGCGCTTATCGCGCACAAGATCCGCAATCTTGGTTATCAGCAGGGCCTTGTTAACCTGGTAAGGCAGCTCTGTAATAATCAATGCTTTTCTGCCCTTGCGCAGCTCTTCCTCATGCATACGCGCCCTGATTACGACACGTCCCCGGCCAGTGTGATAGGCCTTCTGGATTCCTTTCGTACCGTGAATGATGCCTCCTGTCGGAAAATCCGGGCCAGGAACATACTCCATGAGCCCTAACGTATCGATTTCCGGATTTTCTATGTAGGCTATGATCGCATCAGCTACCTCACGAAGGTTATGTGGAGGAATTTTGGTTGCCATGCCCACAGCAATACCATCGCCCCCATTGACCAACAGATTCGGGAATGACGCAGGTAAGACAACGGGCTCTTGAAGTGAGCCGTCAAAATTTTCCTGGAAATCAATCGTATCCTGCCTGATATCCCGAAGTAATTCTGCTGCGGGGCTTGTCAGGCGTGCTTCCGTGTACCGCATTGCAGCGGCAGAATCACCATCTACTGATCCAAAATTACCCTGACCATCCACAAGCGGATAGCGGAGCGAAAACCCCTGCGCCATCCGCACCATTGTGTCGTAGACAGATGAGTCACCGTGCGGATGATACTTACCCAACACCTCACCTACAATACGGGCACTCTTTTTGTAGGTCGAACCCGGACCAAGCCCCAACTCCCTCATACCATACAACACACGCCTGTGCACTGGTTTGAGTCCGTCTCTAACATCAGGAAGCGCCCGTCCCACGATGACCGACATTGAATAATCAATGTAGGAGGCTTCCATTTCCTCAATGATGTTTAACGGTACAATACGCCCGCTATCGTCCCCTACTTCAGAAACAAGGTCGGTCATTTAATCTTGTTATAGTGACTGGTCAGTACGCAATACTGCCGTAATCGAAAGGCCATGTTTCTCGCGAAATTTTTTCCTTCGGTGCATTCGTCTGCCTTTAATTATGCTGAGCATGTGACTCGGCAATACTATGCTTTATCCGTGAGTACATTCCATGCTCACGAGATAAATTCGCATACGGTATGATACTATTAAGTGAGGGTTTGGAACCGGTTGATCGATCTGTGTAAGTCCAAGGTATACGGTGGTTTTTGTGCATTACCCAATCCCAATAGGACTCTGGTACTGCCGGCGTCCATGACGTATCCCCCTTCGATTCAGGAATGGGCACATGCTTGTCAAGAACTGTCTAAAATACCAACCTCGTCTTCCAGCGCCGAAGCAACCGCAGCCATTACCATACTTTTTTTTCTCGGTGACAATTCTACCAGAGGCAGACGCACCGCAGGCCCACACTGTCCAAGGTGAGCCAGAACAGCCTTGACCGGTATCGGGTTGGTATCGAGAAAACACGCTCGCATTGCATGCACCAACGAATGGTGCATGCCCGCTGCTCCTGTAAGATCGCCCTCCAAGCCGGCTCTAACGAGTTTGTTCATCATGCGTGGGAGAATATTACTGACAACCGAAATAACACCATCTGCACCGAGAGCCAGAAAGAATAGCGTCCACTCATCATCTCCGGAATACACTGCAAACCCAGCGGGTCGACATTGGATAAGATCTGCGACTTTTGAGAGATCGCCAGATGCCTCCTTCACCCCGACCACGGCAGGGATTTCGTTTGCCAGATTGAGGATGGTTTCTAGATCGATGTCGAAGCCTGTGCGGCTGGGGACATTGTAGAGTATGATAGGGCACGAAGTTGACTCCGCAATAGCGGCTACATGCGCTTCAAAACCCCTTTGGGGAGGCTTGTTATAGTAAGGCCCGACAACGAGCAATCCGTCAGCTCCTAATCGCTCGGCTTCAACGGAAAACGTAATGCTTTCGGCAGTCGAATTGGTGCCCGTGCCAACTATAACCGGAACGCGACCTGATACATATTCAACCGCAGTAGCGACAAGCTCGCTTCGCTCTGAGGAGGTAATCGTCGGATTTTCGCCTGTCGTACCAAGGACAACCAGAGCAGAAGCCCCCCCTGTGATCTGATGCTCAATCAACTCGCAGAACGCCGCTTTATCAATAGCACCTGTTTCGGAGAAGGGAGTCACGAGTGCTGGCGCAGCACCTCTAAAGAGCATTTGTAGTCTTATTTGTTGTTGAGACAGCAAGCCAGTCAGATAGCATATCCTCCAGAGTGAACAATCCCGCTCGTCCCTGTATCCACTCCGCGGCTCGTATTGCCCCTAGAGCAAAACCGCCACGATCCTTGGCTGTGTGCTCCAGTACTATGTTGTCAGCAGGACCGTCGATCATCACCCGATGCTGCCCAAATACATGTCCCAGCCGAGTTGCTGAGACCTCAAGCTGCAATGGATCGTGCGGTTTTGAGGGCCCTCCCCATTCATGTTTTCTCTCGATATTTTTGACTAATTCGGTTGCCATATTGATGGCAGTACCACTGGGGGAATCAATTTTTGCTGTATGATGCAACTCATGCAATGCCACATCGAACTCTGGCAGCTTGTTTAGCAAGGGAGCAATTGCACGCAATGCCTGCAGGATGAGTTGTATCCCCAGAGAGTAGTTGGGGCTGTACAGCACAGCTGCATTATGCTGGTTCACAAGACGACAGACATCAATGACTTTATCATACCACCCTGTCGTACCGACCACCGCAGGCACGTTTGCCCTGCAGTAATACTTAATGTTCTGGACTGCAATTTTCGGCCGCGTAAAGTCTATAACGACGTCGGGTTTACGCTTTAATGCTTCCTCGGTTACAGGATTATCACGATTAAAATATTGGCTGATCTCATGTCCGCGTGAGGTTGCCGATGCTATGACCGCCTTTCCCATACGTCCGGTACCGGCAACAGCAATTTGTAACGAAATTGACATCAAAGTTTAATCGACTGTGACACAGGCCCCGTGGCAGTCAGGGCATAATTTCTGCTGAATAGATCAGGTCAGCTAGAAGCCCTCCAGCTGTAACCCCTAGGCCTGCACCCGGCCCCTGCACGACCAACGGTTCATCGTCATAACGATCCGTCGTGAATACAACAACATTCCCCCGCCCTGGCGCTGTAGCAAATGGTGAATCACTCGATACAGACTGAACACTAACATCTAATTGTCCACCCTCAAGTCTGGCGATGTAACGCAACCGCTTGCCTTCACGCGCCGCTTCTTCAACCCGCGCTTTCCACTCATGATCGACCTTCCTTAGCTCACCAAATAGCGCTTTCGGGCTACCAGGCTGAAGTCCTTCTGGTAACAGGGATTCGACCTTAATATCATTTCGTTCGACAGCAAGGCCAATCTCGCGGGCCAAAATCAGTAGTTTTCGAGCTACATCTTCCCCACTTAGATCATCAGCCGGATCCGGCTCTGTCCAGCCATTAGCGTGTGCCTGCTCCACAATTGATGAAAAAGATTCTCCTGCATCAAGACTGTTGAAAACATACGCCAGCGTCCCTGATAAAACTCCTTCGATCCTGTGAACCTGATCGCCGGTTCTTACCAGATCCTTGAGTATGGAAATAACTGGAAGGGCTGCACCGACTGTAGATTCGTAACGGAAAGCTACTTCGCGCCGCTTTGCTGCTTTTTGTAGACGTCGGTAGAACGGCAGATCCAGCGTATTAGCCAGTTTATTCGCGGTTACCACGCCCAGTCCGAGCTCAAGGAAATCGGGATACCGGGCTGCGACTGCCTGGCTTGCCGTGGCATCCACAACAATGATCCGTTCCAGTCGACTGGCGCCCAGTTGTTCTACTAACCGGTCCAGGTTGGTTGGACGCCCGCTCGCAAGCTTGGAAACCGCTGTGCTAAATTCAAGACCATCGGCATCCCAAAGCATTGTTCTGGAATTAGCAAGCCCTATGAGCTTAATATTCAGCTTAACACGCTCCAACAGATCGTTATGCTGTTTCGCCAAGAGCTGCAGCAGGTGGGCGCCAACGCGCCCCGGTCCTAATAGGCATACGTGAGCACGCAAACGCCCCAGCGGAAACGCCTCATGCAAGGCACGTACAGCCCGCCGGACCTCATCGTCCCTTACAACCGCTGAAATATTCGTTTCGGCTGCCCCCTGCGCAATCGACAGTACATTGACACGGCTGCGCCCCAGTGTAGCGAACATGCGGCCGGCCAACCCCGGATGATGTCGCATTTTATCGCCTACGGCAGATACAATTGCACACCTTGGGATGGAGTAAATCCGACTAATATCTCCGTGCACCAATTCCCGCTTAAATGCATTCCGCAGCGTTTCTATTGCAGAATCGGAATCCGATTCGCGAACGACCAGGCAAATACTGTGCTCGCTGGAAGCTTGGGCAATCATCAGCACATTGATCTTCTGCTCTGCCAAAGGAACGAACACACGAGCAGCGATTCCCGGCATACCTAACATGCCGCTCCCCTCCAACATTACCACCGCAACATCCCGAATGGTAGATATAGCCTTTACTCTGAGCTCCACCGAACGCGACTCATTAGAGATAAGTGTACCTGGTGCCTTGGGATTTAGAGAGTTTTTGATCAGGAGTGGAATACCCAGCGCCTGTACGGGTCGCATTGTACGAGGATGCAGGATGCGAGCCCCGAAATAAGCCATTTCTGCCGCTTCGGTATAACTGAGGCGGGCCAACGGGAAGGCTTCAGGGACATCCCGAGGATCAGCGGATAACACTCCATCAACATCCGTCCAGATGACCACACGCCGTGCACGCAGCGCTAAACCAAGAATGGTTGCCGTAAAATCACTCCCTGATCGTCCTAACGTGGTGGTGGATCCATCTGGAGCAGAAGCAATGTATCCGGTTATAACCGTAATCTGATCGCGTGGAATATCTTCGAATCTTGTTCGAATCCGGCGAAGGGATTCATCAAAATCCACATGCGCCTCTCCGTAATTTGCATCCGTCCTGATCAGGCTGCGGGCGTCCATATGCCTAGACTTTTCACCGACAGCACGAAACGCCGCCGCTACAAGCGGAGCGGAGGCCCGCTCACCAATGCTTAGAATGGCATCCCTAGTGCGAGCTGTGCATTCTCCCACAAGAGCGATTCCCCGCAATAACCTTTCCAGCTCCCGCCAGAGCTCCTCCAAATACTCATGTAGTTCCCGCTGCTCCCCACTGAGAGCAAGTTCGTGCGCCGCCACCGCATGCCGATCACGTAACTCTTCGACAATGTTGTTTGGAGATCCTTTTCCTAAAAGAGACGCTTCCACGGACCTCAGCAATTTGTCGGTAACCCCTCCCATTGCTGAAACCACCACCACACGTTGAACATCTGCGGCAATTTCCTGAACTAAACGGATACCCCGCCTAATTCGCTCCGTAGTATCTACTGAAGTGCCTCCAAATTTGGTGACCTGCACCGGTTTATATTCTGTACGTTCCATAGTCCGTCCCCCCGCCGAGATAAATGATTTACCGCGCGACTAAACCATTTTACCGAACACTTGATCAATTAGACTTCGCCGTAATGTGAAGATTACGGCAGCATGGAAAGACACAGACCGGAACTACAAAGCAAAAACCTTGTGTAACCCTGCAGCGGGGTAAGGGGCCATAGCTCAGTTGGTAGAGCGCTTGAATGGCATTCAAGAGGTCAGGGGTTCGACTCCCCTTGGCTCCACTTTGGTGACTGAACGTGCAAGTTCGCCATCTTACCCGCACCCGCGAAACCACTCACCAAGCGACGTTCTGCTCAGTCTACAAAGCTTGGCCTCCGCTCGAAGCGGGCAGGCCGGCAGAATATCTACCAGAACCAAGTGGCAAGGACAGCACCCCGCTCGCGAATCGCTCGAGCTCCGCCTCACATCACCCCGGCCGGAACCTATCGGGCCCCGAATCAAGCCAAATAACACGCCCGAACCGACTACGCAGTGCCAGTAGATCACTCCTGGTAAAACGTGGGGGCACACCAACCCTGGTTACCCCATGGCAACCTGCAATGTCAATAAATCAACGCCAGTTATTTCCAAAATTGGACTGACTGACCTGCCTCCTATCCTGTGATCCGATTATACGCCCGCACACACAAGATCGTAACTGCGGATGCATACAAGGCGTGCATCACTGCATCCAATATGCTATCAAGAACCCCCCCTATGCCTGGTATGCTAGACAATACGTCTACCTGTGAAGCAGCCGCAGCCGCTAAAACGACCACTAAGTAAACGGTCGGGTTCTCCGCATCTGTTGCAACAACTCCATACGCGAGGCCAGACAAGACCAACAATAGAGGCACAACGTCCCCGGCAATCATGTCAGGCAACAGGCCGTGAACGAGAGCCAAGACGACCATCACGATAACTAAGACTTTTCTCAACATTTTCCGCTTGGTTTGGTGAGTGGAATGAGAAGCAGTAGCACAGCGGAAAAGATACCCGCAGCACACCACCTGTTACTAAATAATACTTTTTTACCAAAGATGCAAGTACTATTCATGGTTTTATTGAGGAATAATATCCCTGAGTAACCAGTCAGATTTAGCATGCCTGCGGGCATCCGAAGCATACAATCGGACGACACAAAAAAAATTCTAGTGTATGGCTTGTGGCCATTCGGACCTGAATGTGGCCCAAACAATCTGGCCTCCGGGTTGGGCACTCCACGGCGAGAGGCGTCCGGGATACCAACCCCTATGACCCGTGAAATGGATATGCAGGTTGCCGCATAAGGTATTACTCCGATTATATATAATTGAGTTAGTGTTAGTGGGTATTAATTATTGTACAGTCAGATTTGATGAATTCTAGTATCCGATCGGAAGATTTGTTACAAACCTGGTTGGATTCCGGACAGAGTTCGAGGATTATTTGACTATAGCAGCGCTCTGGTAACAGATAGAGTACTAACAAGGTGTACCTGCTCGAACCTAGCCTAATTTACCGTTGCAACACATCCGCCCGGGGAAGCAACACAGATTCTACAGTACACCTTATGTATTGACGCTATCGGACGGATACCTTGCGGTCTTGTATTTTGTGCGTTCACGTGTGATCGTGGTGTCGGCAGATGGACTGTCTCACTCTAATCATAAAACATTGGGGAAATACGCGTCATTAAATGAAAATATTGATCGCCTTTTTACTGCCGTTATTCATAGCGTCATGCCAGAAAAAGTCGCGGGAAGCAACACTTCCTAATATTATTCTAATTATGACAGATGACCAAGGGTGGGGAGATACGGGTTATAATGGGCATCCATATCTACGAACCCCCAACCTAGATGAGATGGCATCTAACGGCATGGTGTTCAACCGCTTCTATGCCGCCTCGCCAGTGTGTTCACCTACCCGTGGAAGTGTAATGACTGGGCGTCACCCACTTCGCTATGGTATCTGCCATGCCAATTGTGGTCACTTAAAAACTGAAGAAATAACTCTGGCAGAATTAGTCAAGGAAGTAGGGTATGTCACAGGGATTTTCGGAAAATGGCATTTAGGGACCTTGACACGTGACACCATTGATGCCAATCGGGGAGGCAGACCTCAGCATGATGCCCACTATTCGCCACCCTCAGAACATGGCTTTGATACGTACTTTGTGACCGAATCAAAAGTGCCTACTTGGGATCCTATGATTACACCTTCCAGTTCCGCAGGCGATGTATCGTCATCGCTTGAAGAGCGAGGACCATTTAATACATTCTATTGGTCAGAACCGGATGAGATTATAACAAAAAATCTAGAGGGGGACGATTCCCGTGTGATTATGGACAGGGTAATCCCTTTCGTTGAAGATGCGGTAAAAAAAGATCAACCCTTCTTAGGCGTTGTTTGGTTCCATACGCCACATCTCCCTGTTATTGCGGGGGAACACTATAAAGAGCAATACAAAGATTTATCCGAAGATCAACAACACTTTTACGGAACGTTGACTGCCATGGACAAACAAGTGGGACGCTTAAGAAAAACCCTTCGAGAATTGGGAGTAGCCGACAATACAGTAGTATTTTTCACCAGTGACAACGGCCCCGAAGGCACAGCTGTAACAGGAAGGACTCAAGGAACCACCAAGGGGCTCAAAGGCAGAAAACGAAGTCTTTATGAGGGAGGGATAAGAGTTCCCGGCGTGATGGAATGGCCTGGAAAAATTTTATCAGGCAGTACCCTGGAATCACCGTGCTTTACTTCAGACTATTTTCCTACCATTGCCAGTATCCTGAATATCAATCTGGAAAAATACAATCGCCCTTATGATGGAGTGAGCCTATTGCCCCTTATCAACGGAACAGTAGAAAAGAGAGAGAAAAATCTAGCGTTCAGGTTCCGGCAACAAGCTAGTCTGATTAATGAAGTCTATAAGATCTATAGTAATGATGGAGGTAAAACTTTTGAACTGTACAACATTTCCAGAGACCCCTCTGAATCAGTCAACATCGCTGCTTCCCATCCCGAAAAACTAAATGAGATGGTTGCGGAGTGGAACCAGTGGAGGACATCCCAGGAAGCCAGTGCTAATGAAGCTGACTATTAATGCCGCCCGGTGCTTGGAGCATCCATAGATCAACCCTTGCGCGCTGGGTGCAAGCTTGTAACATTACCAAATACTCGGATATTCCCGGTAACATCTGCCAGTTAGATCTATGTTTTGGGGTTGCCCCGTGTAATAACTGCTGGCAACGCCAATCAAGAACGTTGTTACATCAACGCGTAAAGTCCTTAACTTAGCGGCAAGGAGCCCAGCAATTAGATTATAACAAATACATTACGGTCGTATGTCATTCTCTAGCAAAAACTCCTGGTTAATAGTTTTTGCTTTCTGTTGGGCCCTGGGTTGCGACAGTGGTCCCAGCACTTCGGACCCAACAGCCCCCGGACTCGAAAGCTTTATCGTTAGTGAGAGCCTTCTTCTCAACCCAACCGGCTATGTACCACTTGCGGCGGAACTTAAGCTGGAAACCAGCCAACCGGTACAGGTAGAGCTCGAGATCTTAGGTCGAGATAATGATACTGAATCACTCACACACCGCTTTGAAGAAAGGGCCACGTCTTTTACCCTTCCTGTACTCGGACTCTATCCCGCGCATCGTAACACGTTGCTGATTAGATTCTACGACGCTGACGACCAGCTATTGGGAGAAGAAAATCGATCTATAGATACCCCACAGCTTTTGCCCGAGTTGCCAGAAATCAAAGTCAGCGTTAACACTGAACGAAAAAAGCCCGGCATGAACCTGGTTAGTTTCTTCGGACGCACTGGCAGCGGCTTACCTCAAATCCCGTTCATGTTTGACCAATACGGCAATATTCGCTGGTATGCGAACATGGATACACATCCCGTACTCGGAAACCTGTTTTATGATGCAGGCGTCGAGCGACTCAGGAACGGTAATCTGTACTTCGGAGACGGTAGTAGCGGACGTCTCGTCGAAATGGATATGCTGGGCAGAGTGATCAACGAATGGCTCCTGCCCGGCTACGGATTCCATCATAACGTTTTAGAGCTTACAAACGGCAACCTGCTGGTCACCGTCAATAAGCACGACTTAGCTACCACAGAAGATCATATCCTGGAAATTGATCGTGAGACCGGTAACATTGTGCAGGAATGGGATCTTAGGGAATCGCTAAACCAAAGACGACGCGTATGGAGTAGTAATGCCCGGGACTGGTTTCATGCCAATGGTCTGGCATACGATGAGGCAAAAGACGCCATAATTGTTTCTGGACGTGTCCAAGGCACGGTCAAGCTAACTCGCGATAATAAGGTCATTTGGATCTTTGCGCCACATAGTAATTGGGGCACGGCTGGTGATGGCACAGACCTGAATAGCAAACTCTTGCAACCCTTGGATACAAATGGTCAGCCAATTACAGATCCTGCCGTTCTTGACGGCTTTGTCGATCACTCGGAGTTCTCCTGGGCATGGTATCAGCATGCCCCAGAATTAACTCCACACGGAACTTTGCTCTTATTTGACAATGGTGACAATCGACACTACCAGGGGCAACCTGTGTTCAGTCGCGCAGTCGAATATCTATTTGACGATGATGCCATGACCGTTCAACAGGTCTGGGAATACGGTCGAGAACGTGGTCCCACTACCTATTCAGCTATTGTGTCGGACGTTGATTTTCACCCGAAGGAAAACAACGTGGTATTTATGCCGGGAGCCAACTGGGAAGATGGCCCGAACGGGAAAACAATCGAAGTCGATTATCAAACAAAAGAAGTCGTGTATGAGGCTGCCGTGCGCAATCCCGAAGCACGATATGGCATCACGTTTCATCGCATCGAACGGCTGCCGATCTATCCACACAGTCAATGATTTCCGAAACCCATCAGAGGTAGCAGAAGCGGAGTATTCCCTCAACGAGATACACCCTCATAACCAGACAATCTTAATCCCAATGCGAGTATCCGTGCCTTCCTACCTATTCCTGATCCTGCTATCTGTATCCAGCACCGCACAGGCACAAGATCGTACTGTCGGGCTCATGCGCAATATGTCGGGGACTTTTGAGGGATATACACTAATCGCCCCAATACTCCACCCCTCAGTGTACCTGGTCAATCTGGAAGGGCAAATAGTACATCGTTGGCACGTCAACTCTGCGTTTGGAGCTACCAACAGACTGTTGCCGGATGGCGCCTTGCTCAGAGCTTCGGCATCCCCAAACTCGTGGACCAACTTCCAAGGCTTAGCCGGACGTGTCGAAATCATAGAATGGGACGCAACCATACGATGGCAATACGACTTTGTGAACGATGAATATATGCTACACCATGACGTAGTCCCCCTGCCAAACGGCAATATTCTTGCAATCGTCTGGGATATGCGCGACATGGACGAAATACTAGCCGCAGGATACAACCCCGCGAACCTCGCCGATGGTCAGGAGATCATCCTGAGTGAACGTATCGTAGAGTTTAAACCTATACTGCCTGATAGTGCAGAAATTGTCTGGCAGTGGGATTCCTGGGATCACCTCGCACAAGATTATGCCCCGCTTTTAGACACTTATGTGCAAAATATTTCCGACCACCCGCAACGAATTGATGTGAACACATCCATTGGCGGAGACTGGCTCCATTTCAATGCACTGGATTACAATGAGGAGCTCGACATCATTGCCATCAGTGCATCTTTTCTTAACGAGATATGGGTCATTGATCACAGTACTTCAACAGAGGAGGCACGGGGAGAGACAGGTGGCACTTTTGGATGGGGTGGGCGACTTTTGTATCGATGGGGAAACCCGCAGATGTACGGTTTGGGAACAGACAGTGATCAGACGCTGCATTTTATGCATTCCGTGTTATGGATTCCAGATGGCATGCCGGGAGCGGGGAACCTCATGGTATTTGAAAACGGTGTAGGACAACCGGAAGGCAACTACTCAACCGTACACGAGCTCAAGCTCCCATATATGGAAGAGATCTACGGGAATGCAGTTTGGTTTGCACAGGGAATAGATGGGACCTATGAGGACCCCGAGTCTATTTGGACTTTCTCTGCACCAAGCGAATTTTTTAGTGATTTCGTCTCAGGCCAACAACGCCTCCCTAATGGAAACACATTAATTGCCGAGGGTATGACTGGCCGTATCTTCGAACTTGAAGCAGGTTCGGATGCATTAGTCTGGGAATACGTTAATCCCGTCGTACAGACCGGACCCCTCTCTCAGGGAGATGTAATTCCAGTGTTCGGACCTCCAGGTTCCCCACGCCTCCAGAATGCTGTGTATAGGGCGCTACGATACGGGACAGCTTTTGAGGGCTTTGATGGAAGGGACTTAACTCCTATCGGACCCATCGAACTAAGCATCGCTGGCACAACTCCGGACTTACCCTTTACGGTGCTGCCCAACTACCCGAATCCGTTTAGCGGAAGCACCTCGATAGACATTCAGGTCGATAAGCCAACACATGTTGAGATTACTGTTTTCAACATACTCGGTCAGGAAGTAACCGCACTGGTAAATGAATTTCACTCATCGGGAGCGTATAGTTATGCCTTCGACGCTACAGCACTCCCACGTGGACTCTACTTGTGCAGAGTTATCGCCGGAGGATCTTCGGCAACCATTACGCTTACCCATCAATGATCGTCTGATTCTTCATAATCTGGCCGGCAACTACTGTGTCCCAGAAATGCACAAAAAAACATACAATATGATTTGTGCAGATCTTCGTTCGTCCGGTAACCCTACGAGGATGCTTCAATCTTGGTTGGGCAAGGGGGCGTGAGATAGGCATCAACCTATATCGCACTTCCCATGAATTCTCGACGATCTTTCCCCTGCGCCTGCCCAGAAAGGTAGTATTTCGGCTCAGGAATTACTTTGGAGCCTATACGCCCATGCGCGGACGAACTGTGAATGTTGACTGACATTTACCCGCTAAACCAGCCATCTTCTTTGCCTTGGCTTCCAGGTGATAACCTGTACGTGATGTTGCGATAGGCACTAGCCGTCTCGTTCATAAACAAACGGCCAAAAATTTGCTAAACCGAGAAACGGGCATGGCATCACTGCCAATGATGCTGGAGTAAGCACTGGGTCGGACCGCCATCTGGCCAGTGTCTCCGTTTGCCGTCCGACTGCTGGAAAGGTTCCCGCGAGTTGCAGTTGAGTACATAATTCCCCAACAGAACATACTACCAGTCGAACCCCATTGAAAATAACCCTCTGCAAGCTCGAAATACGCAAAGTTGTATGATATGTGATATATTTCAAGTATAATCTTGTAGATGTACGAACCGAAGAGGAAATATCCCATGTCGCGCCTCCTGTTACTTGTTTTTCTCGGATTTACCGTGCCATTTACGGCTTGGGGTCAACATGCAGGAATCTTTATCTCACAGGAAGATGCCCTCGCGATCCGAGAAGCACAGGGCCGTTACGCCTTACTCGATGAGGCAATCGCCCTGGCAAAAGAGACCATGGAAGTTGCATTCGCACACCCCATGGAAGTACCCAACCCTGGAGAAGCCGGAGGATACGAACACGAACGACACAAACAAAACTATCGCGAAATGCGCTACGCAGGGCTGCTCTACAGCATCACCGGAGAGGATAAATACGCAGCTTTTGTACGCGATATGCTGGAAATGTACGCGGTCCTCTATCCAACCCTCGGCCCGCACCCGCTGGCACATCATCAGAGACCAGGCAAAATTTTCCACCAAACTCTGAACGAAGAGGTTTGGCTCGTGCATACGAGTATTGCTTACGACTGCGTATATGATTGGCTCTCGGAAGAGGAACGGACCCGGTTCGAGGCCAATATCTTTCGCCCCATGGCCGACTGGTTTCATATCCGTAACAAAGCAGAATTCGACCGCATTCATAACCACGGTACCTGGGCCGTAGCTGCGGTCGGTATGATTGCATATGTGATGGGTGACCTGGCACTGGTCGAAAAGTCCCTGCACGGCTCGGACCTGGATGGAAAGGGTGGATTTCTGGCACAACTAAACCTACTGTTTTCACCGGACGGATATTACATGGAAGGGCCATATTACATCCGCTATGCATTGATGCCCTTCTTTTATTTTGCCGAGGCTGTGGAGCGGATGCAACCCGAAGTGGGCATTTATGAATACCGCGACCAGATCTTGCGGAAAGCCTACTACGCAGCTGTTCAAACTTCATTCCCCAACGGAGTTTTTCCACCGATCAACGATGCATCGTTAACGATGGATGTAGCAGCACCTGAGGTCATTCTAGCCAACGCCCTGACCTACGATCGCTACGGAACGGATGAAGATCTTCTGGGCATTGCCAAAATCCAGGGGCGTATCTCTTTGAGTGGAGCCGGATTAAAGCTTGCCCGTGATTTTGATGCCAGTGAATCGGATCCTCAAATTGCCTGGCCCTCGGTGGAATTCAGCGATGGAAGCGGCGGTGTCTCCGGTGGACTGGGAATTCTCCGAATGGGAGAAGGTATGGAGCAGTCTATGCTCCTCATGAAGTATGGCGTACACGGAGGAGGTCATGGACATTTCGATAAGTTGCACTTCATCTTCTTTGATCAGGGACGACAGGTTATTCGCGATTACGGGTTTGGTAGATGGGTCAATGTGGAGCCCAAGTTCGGCGGACGCTATCTGCCAGAAAACGACACCTACGCGATGCAGACCATTGCACACAATACTGTAGTTGTCGACGGAGTGACACAAAACATGGGGGACGAAGACACTGCAGAGTCGATGTCTGCCAAACGACACTTTTTTGAAGCAGGGGATACGCACGCTATCGCTATGAGCGCGCATGCTGACACATATTATGACGGCGTGGATATGCAGCGAACGATGCTACTCGTTAAGGATGAAACACTTCCATATCCGGTCGTTGTGGACCTGTATCGCTTAACCAGCGATAAAACTCACCAATATGATTACCCTCTGCATTATTCCGGCCAGAACATTACCTCGAACCTGCAATTCGAGACGAATACGAACGCGCTGCAGCCATTGGGGGATAGTCATGGATATCAGCACATCTGGCAAACAGCACATGCCAGCACAGATTCATCCATCCAATTTACCTGGCTGGACGGCCATCGGTACTATTCGCTGATTTCTTCTGCCTGGCCGGAAAGTGAAGTACATCTTGGACGCACCGGCGCAAACGATCCTGATTTTAACCTGCAATCGCATCCCCTTCTCGTCCTGCGTCGTCAGGCCGAAAACATGCTTTTTGCATCCGTCATTGAACCCCATGGCTACTTCAATGAAGCCCGAGAAAGATCCGCACAGGCCAGACCCCGAGTCACGGGAGTGAACGTCGTGGGCCATTCGGATGTCGCCAGTGTAATTGAGATCACAGGTCAGGACGGCCTTCGCTGGCGGGTTATAGTTTCGAACCAGTCTGAGGAAGCAACCGGACAACAGGAGGTTACGTTCGGTGATCAATCTTTCCAGTGGACAGGAAGTTATCAGGTTGAATTTCTGAGCAACTCAGAAGCAGAAAATTGACCTGCAATCACGCTTTCCACAAATATCCTAATCGCCTCCAAATCATTCCTACACTTATAGTACTAACACGAAAACGACAGCATGAATACAGATCTGAGCGGCAAGGTGGCGCTGGTGACCGGAGGGGGGAGAGATATCGGAAGGTGGATCGTCTATGGTTTGGCTAAAGCAGGCGCGTCTGTCATCGTTAATTATCACTCCAGCAAGAACGATGCGGAGGAGACCGTTGCAGAAGTTGCCGGTTTCGGCGGCCAGGCTATTGCAATAAAAGCAGACGTAACCCAGGCAACAGACGTAAAGCGACTGCTCACCGAAGGCACAGAAGCCTTTGGGGGATCCCTTGATATACTGGTCAATAACGCCGGCGGTCTACTGGCCCGCAAAAAGCTCGACGAAATGGACGAAGCATTCTGGGACGCCGTTATGGCAGTAAATCTCAAATCTGTCTTTCTCGTTTCTCAGGCTGCATTGCCGTACATGAAGCCTGGTGGAACGATTGTGAACTTGGCATCACTCGCAGCCCGCGACGGTGGCGGAGGAGGATCAATTGCCTATGCGACCGCGAAAGGCGGGGTCCTGACCATGACCCGTGGAATGGCGAAAGAACTGTCTGCACGCAACATCCGCGTCAATTGTGTCTCACCAGGCCTCATAAATACGACGTTTCACGACACGTTTACACCCAATAACGTTCGGAAAATGATTGCCGGAAAGACGGCCGTGGGCCGTGAGGGTGAACCTGAAGATGTAGCCAATATTGTCGCTTTTCTTGCGTCAGATGCCTCTGCATATGTGAATGGCGAGTCTGTGGAAGTGAATGGCGGCCTTTACTTCGTCTGATTTGATCCCGAAGATCGACCAGCCAATGAACAATCCCGGAGTATTTGATGCGCATAAATGGTTGCCAGAACGATTAATCTGGTTTCTTGCTGAAGATCGATTCTCTCCGTTTGCTCGAACCCGATCAATAACTCCCGGCCTGGATAGACGCATTGTATCCTAACCCAAGGGCTTATGATGCCATTCTCATGAATTCGACCGCTAAGCTTGTGCTGCTTGCATTGCTAACTGCACCGCTACTTCTGAGTAGTGCAGGATGTAGCTCCTCACAAGACAGCGTTGAGCTCCGTTTGGCACATGTACTGGATTCCACGCATCCGGTACACCGTGGAATGGCTTTCATGGGGGAACGTTTAGAAGAGCTCTCGGGAGGCACTATGCGGGTGAAAATTTATCCCAGTGGACAGTTGGGCAACGAACGGGAATCTGTAGAGCTGCTCCAGCTCGGCACACTCGACATGGCAAAAACCGCCTCTAGTGTGATTGAGAATTTTGTGCCTGCCATGGGCGTTTACAGTCTTCCATATCTCTTTGAGGATCAAGACCACCTCTGGAGATCCCTTCAAGGCGACGTAGGAAAGGAGATACTGCTGCAAGGATTACCCTACCGGATACGTGGATTATGTTATTACGATGCCGGATTCCGAAGCTTTTATATCCATGACAAAAGGGTCGATACTCCCGATGATCTCCAAGGATTGAAAATTCGTGTGATGCGAAGTAATCTTTCTATCCAAACAATCAATCTACTCGGTGCAAATGCTACCCCAATGGCTTATGGAGAGCTCTATACAGCCCTGCAACAAGGTGTAGTGGATGGTGCAGAAAACAATCCACCAAATTTCTACGGATCCAAGCATTTTGAGCAAGCCCGGTACTATACCCTGGATGAACACGCCGCCCCTCCAGATGTCCTACTGATTGGCACGCATACATGGAATAAGCTGTCCACCCAACAAAAAGCGTGGCTTACTCAAGCGGTTGAGGAATCGGTAACGTTCCAGCGAAGATTGTGGAATGAGGCAAGCCAGGAAGCTCTAAGAGCTGTAGAGGAAGACGGAGTGACCGTCGTTCGCCCAGATAAAAGGCCCTTTCAGGAAGCCGTTCTACCGCTCTATGAATCTCTTGGAGGTACCGCACTGGAACCTTGGGCCAAACGGATCCGGGACCTTAATACCCAAGCACCGTGACAGCGATATGGCACGCATTATTGACAAGACTCTTGCAGGATTGCTGGTCGCCTTAATGTCGATCATGGTAGTCACTGTATCTTGGCAGGTCGTTACACGCTTTCTGCTTAACAGCCCCAGTTCGTACACGGAGGAATTATCAACTTACCTGCTCATCTGGATTAGTCTACTGGGTGCAGCATACGCTTTGCGTGTACGTGCACACCTTGGTATTGACGTGCTTGTACGGAAGCTGCCAGATACCCAACGGCGATCCGTTCATGTGTTCGCCCATATCATTATTATCATTTTTTCCCTGGTGGCTCTGGTCTTTGGAGGCAGTTGGCTCGTGTATGTGACGTTAGATCTGAATCAGCTTTCTGCAGCTTTTCAGGTCCCCATAGGCTACGTCTATCTTGTGCTTCCGCTAAGCGGACTTCTGATGACATACTACAGTCTAATTGCAATTCGAGAAAACCCGGATCAAGAGAACCCTACACTCTTGTCTGATGGTTGAGACGCAAACCATGAACCCGAACTAATCAGCTGTAAATGGGCGTTGCTGTACTTGTACTTGTGGTGAGCTTCTTGATTCTGCTCCTGTTGGATGTGCCAGTAGCCTATTGCCTGGGCATGTCTACATTGCTCACCATGGTTGTGGCCGTAGACTTTGTGCCCGCGGTCAGCACAACAGCACAACGCATTGCTACGGGCTTGGACAGCTTTACTTTATTAGCCATCCCATTCTTCATTCTGGCAGGTAATTTGATGGGCCGCGGGGGAATTGCCCGCCGTCTTATTGCATTTGCCCGCGCCTTGATCGGGGCACTCCCGGGAGGTCTCGCACTTGTAAATATCATTGCGTGCATGCTGTTTGGCTCTATTTCAGGTTCAGGGATTGCTGCTGCTGCTGCAATAGGATCTGTCATGCACCCTAAGATGGTTGACGGAGGCTACTCACCCGGCTTCAGCGCGGCGGTCAATGTGTCCTCTGCCACAACAGGGTTGCTGATTCCCCCCAGTAACGTTCTGATTGTGTATTCGCTTGCCAGCGGCACGGTTTCAGTTGCTGCGTTGTTCGTTGCTGGATATATGCCCGGCATTCTCATTGGAGGACTGCTGATGGTAGTAGCAGCGTTCGTAGCACACCGAAAGGGATATGGTAAGGGCGAGCGTATACCGTTTCAGGAAGTATTCGTGCATTTTGCTCGCGCATTACCGAGCCTTACCTTGGTCGTGGTTGTCATCGGAGGAATTATCGCGGGGATATTTACGGCGACCGAAGCTGCTGCCATTGCAGTACTCTACGCACTTGTGCTCGTGCTGCTCTATCGCGAGGTACGAATCCGGGAGCTTTATGACGTTTTGCTTAACAGTGTGACTACCACCGCCGTAGTCATGCTCCTCATCGGCGCCTCGCTGGCACTCTCCTGGGTGCTTTCTTTTGAAGAGATTCCACAAGGCATTGCGGAATCACTTTTAGCGATCAGCGACAACAAGATCATTGTACTCCTCCTGATAAATGTGCTGTTGTTGATGGTTGGCACATTCATGGACATGACGCCAGCCATCCTGATCTTTACACCTATTTTTCTACCGGTGGTCGTGGGATTTGGTATTGATCCGCTCCACTTCGGTATCCTGATGGTAGCTAATCTCTGTATCGGTCTCTGTACTCCACCTGTGGGTACGGTACTGTTTGCAGGTGCAGGAATTTCCGGGGTAACCGTACCTGCAATGATTCGGCCTCTGGCTCCCTTGTATGTAGCCATGCTGGTCGCACTGATATTGATCACTTTTGTCCCGCAAATCACGTTAGTGATCCCCCGACTCTTCGGTCTCTAAACTATCTTACATCACACTCTTCCCGCTTAAATAACGCAACCAGGAGCACAACTCCAAATCTCCATTTTTCCAATCCATGGCTCAGCAATTCGCATCCGTAGGTAGACCCCAGCTTCTCAGCCATTCTGTGGTAGAGGCCATCGAAAACTCAATTCGCGAAAAGAAATTGATGCCCGGAATGCGACTTTCGTCCGAATTAGACTTATGCTCTCAATTTGGAGTAAGCAGAACCGTACTTAGGGAAGCCCTTCGCATGCTTTCAGGGCGCGGACTGATCCGTATTGAAAAAGGACGTGGCATTTTTGTATCCAAACTCTCTGCTGATACGGTAAGTACCCCACTGGAAATGTATCTACAGCAACATGGCGGAGACCTCAGGTTCATCGACATCATCAAAGCCAGACAGCTCATCGAGCCACCGATAGCAGCAGAGGCTGCACTGCATTACACACCAGATGATGCTAAGCAACTGCAGGAGGATTTTGATGCAATGCAAGTATGGAATGGGAGAAATGAAGGATTGGCCAACTTGGACCTTGCATTCCATCAACACATCGCAATTGCATCCGGGAATAGTATTATGCCACTCCTGATTGCACCCATTCACGCACTCATGCCACAAATCAAATCCTCAGTCCACAAAGCGGTTGAAGATGCGAAGTCCTCAGCGATCGAATGGCACGGGCGAATCCTGGAATCTATTCTCATGCGAGACGCAGAAGCTGCCCGCACTAACATGGAGCACCACCTGAGAGAATCAGAGAATCACATATCCCAGATGTTGTCTGCCCAGAAAGTACCTGATCCCTCGGATATTGACACATAAATTATATCCTACCCCGACTACAACGGCACCTTCTGATTCCTTCAGATTTCTCCAAGCCGCGCTTTGAGCTGATACCGGTACAGGGACGGGATCGTAAGCTCCCCCGACCGATTTATGCCTTCGTAATAGCCACTAGGCCCAGCCTGCATACGTACCGGCACATCGCTCGACAAGCCCACAACGACAACGCTGTCTCCCAATGCGCCCAGGTAAGTGGGTGGGCGTATGGCCGCGAAACGGTCGTAATTGATCTTAGTGTTCCATAGTACCAGCGGTGAACGCAATTCCACATCCCAAAGTGGCCCACCAATCGAGTCACCTTGCATAGTAAGTGCTTCATACAAATTAGGATGGGCACAGCCCGCATCATAAATGCGCCCTATGGAACTGGTCGTAACAACATTAAAACCACCTTCGCCCGTGCAACCAACAGGATGCAGTGTATTGGAATGAACGCGAATATTCTCCATCAGGATATGCTTCGAGTCCTGTGTGTGAATGCCGAAATGACCTCCCCGTCCAGTAATTAAAATATTCGCAAGTGTTACTTGGGAAGCCGTATCCAGGATTATTCCCGCATCTGAATTATTGATCTCCACATCTCGCACCCATCCATGTCTCACATTTTCGAAGTACACTGCATTGTATCCATCCTCAAGATGATGTCCTCCATACGGAACGGAAGCGAACTCTATACTGAGATGCTCCACACCAACCTCGACAGAGGACTCCGACATTGCCAGATACGGGTCTAATTCTGGCGCGAAGTCGACTGACAGTGATTCCTTTGTATGCACCACTTTGCCCTCCTGCGCGGTTATCGTGACGTCCTGGAAGCTTTGGCGCACGTTATCTGCACTTGTATCTCGACGTCCAGAGAGCGTGGATGTGGAAGATGCTCCTGCCCGTGATACAGGCCCTCGAAACCAAAATACCCCACCCCGACTAGAATACGGCGACGGTGCTCTCCCTTGGACCTCGAGTGTATCAGGTAACTCACTGAATTCATCTGCCACATCCATAGCACCAAGAGGCTTCTCTATGCTGATTACAGTCTCACCAACTCCACTCCCCCGCACAATCAAACTATCCCGCTCCAGAAGCATCACACCAGACAGGTGGAACCGTCCCTTTGGAATACCAACAACAACCCATCCTTTCTGACTATGCACCGCTTGCATTGCCCGCTTGAACGCCTCCGTGTCGTCATTCATATCATCGCCGGTTGCGCCATAATCAGTCACATCCAGCGTTACTTCGAGATCGGGCGGACGCTTTTCTCCCCTTCTGTAACCCGCGTAAGAAAAATCAGTCAGAGTGCGTGTTGAATCTGCCAAAATATTTGGAGTCCAAGGCTGCCCCCACCATGAAGGTCCAACGTCGGACGGTGAAAGAGGCCTGTGTGTAGGCAAAGCCCCCTTCCCTGATGCTGGACCTTCGGGAGATGGATGTTGCATACCGTGAAGACCGCTTATCAGCTCTGGGTTCTCCCAGCGTATGCCATTGGGCTCTGGGATGCCTAATTGCGTTCCGTAGAATACATTTTCACTCCACGTAACGTCGTCAGCAGACACGTACGCAGTAACTACAGATTTATTGCTTTCTGTAAAAATGACATTATGGCCGAACAGAACATCCTCTGGCATAAGCGTCTTTTCTCCGTCTGCTCCCAATCCAAAAAGTATGCTCACCCGTGTCCCAACAAACGTATTGTGGGTAATAATTGGGCGCTTGACCTGAAAATATCGATTCAGAGGCGAGTTGGGTATACCGTTCATCACTGAGAGTGACGCACGTGACGAATCTCCCTCCAGTTCGGAAAAATAGTTGTGCGTAACCAAATGGTCCTCTCCTATGACCCGTACTCCACCCGTACCAGGCTTTCCTCTACCCAGAAACCAGTTCTCCCTAATGGTAGCATGGTTACCATGGCGCAGGGTTAATGCGCCCTGCGCTTCAAGGAAGGTGTTGTGGCGGTAAATATTGTGCCCAGACTTGTTGGAAATAATTTCGTGCTCGCCATTGGTGCGTTCAAACAGGTTGTGTTCCACTACCGTATAGGAATCCTGCATTGAGCGGCTACTGGTGCCAATGCGAATGGTTTCACCGCCATTCTTACCCAGCTTCGGGCGATGTCCGAAGTGGTTATGGTCAATCCGGTGGTAGTTGGGTTCGTCGGCCGGTGGGTCTTCCAGCCATACCACAAGCGTGGCTCCATCGTGCGTCTTGCCTGCAAAATAGCAGTGATCTACTCGATTGTGTGTGCCGTACAGGGATACCCATTTGTATTGCAGTAACCAGTTAGCGGAGTTGAACTCTGTTACCGCACAGTTCGTGATGCGGCTGTGATGGGCCGCCCTGTCCGTGCGGAATGCGATCACGTGTCCCCGATCTAGTGCTCCCCGATGAAACCACAACCCTTCTACTTTCAGATACTGTCCACCGATTCGGAGACGAGAACGACCGGTCAGGATCACTTCTCCGGGGGTTTCTGCACGAACAGTAATTGAATCACCTTCTGCACCATCCGCATCAAATACCAGATCTGCATCGCGCCACGTACCGTTGGCCATGGTGATTGTATCACCCGGCTGGGCATGGCGAACAGCCTCCCGGAACTCATCCACTGTATGCACCAGTGTATTATCCGGGTCGACTGGAGCTACGGTTGCCAGTCCCAATGCTAATAAGATGCTTAGCCTGATCAATGCTTAATCAAGGTATGCTTCATACGTAAACCGTCCGCCTCGACTACAATAAAATAGATCCCGGGAACAAGCCTGGATCCATCAAACGTGGCGAGGTAATTGCCTGGATTCCTGGTACCCTCAGCCAGTGTAGCCACCTCGCGCCCTAACAGGTCATAGACGCTCAGCTGCACAAAGCCGGGGGTTGCAAGCTTGAAATCAATCGTGACGGTAGATCTAAACGGATTAGGATACACCTGCACAGCTGCAATCGATGCTGTAGACGCAGGCCGCTCAGAATGCAATACTAGGCTGAGGTACGACGGACCAACATCCTGTGATGTGAGAGGCCGATAAAGGACCGGAGATACGCTGATTTCATCGGCTCCAATATCAGGGGTCCCATCCCGTTCCTGCCCATCAATGTCATGCGTTACAAAGTCTATTGCGGTAGCTGCCCCCACTGCCACGCTCGTACTGGGTATTCGCCATAGATCTTGATCAAGAACAAGTGCTGGATCAGCAATGAGTATACCGTCAACCTGCCCAATACCAAGGTCAGCTCCAAAGAATACGTTAGACATATAGGTGATATTGAGCGGTGTATCCTCGTACTCTATGATCGGTCCGTTGCGGGTCACGACCAGGTTATTGGCAACCTGGAGTCCATCAGGGGCGAGGGATTGCTCCGAGCTCTTTCCTGCTCCCATGACGAATGTCTCTTCAACATCGACAAATGTGTTGAAAGCCACCACTGCATCCTTAACTTGAAAATATCTGTTAAGCGGAGAGTTCGGAACACCGTTGACAACAGCCAAGGCAGCACGGTAACCCGTGCCTCTCAAGTCTTGGAAATAGTTGTTGTAAACCCTGTGTCGCTCGCCAATAATTCGAACACCACCTGTTCCTGACTTGCCTTCTCCTAAAAAATAGTTGCCATACACACTGGCTTCATTGCCATGCCGTAGCGTCAACGTGCCTGATGAGCGCCGAAAGGTATTGTGTCGGAAAATATTGTTGCCAGTCTTGTTCGAGATGATTTCGATCTCTCCATCACATTCCTCAAAGAGATTATGCTCCACAGTCACATTCGCATCCTGCATTGAGCGGCTGCTGGTGCCAATACGAATGGTTTCTCCACCATTCTTGCCCAGCTCTGGACGGGGTCCGAAGTAGTTATTATCGATCCGATGCCACACTGGGCTGTCGTTGGGTGGATCACGCAACCACACCACGACCGTTGCACCGTCGTGGCTTTTCCCGGCAAAATGACAATGATCAACACGATTGTGTGCGCCGTAAATAGAAACCCACTTATACTCCGTCAAATAGCTTGGAGGATTATAGTTGGTTATGGTACAATTTGTAAGCCGGCTATGGGTAGTTAGACGTGAGGACGAACGCCTGAACTCGATAAGATGCCCACTGCGCAACGCACCTTGGTCAAACCATAAGCCGTCCACCTTGAGATACGATCCACCAATCTTCAATCGGGAGTTGCCATTCAGGATCACCTGCCCGGGGGTTTCCGCCCGGAGCGTGATCGAATCCCCTTCGGCACCCTGAGCATAGAACGAAATCACCACATCGGTCCAAGTACCATTTGCCATTACGATGGTATCCCCTGGCCCCGAAGAAGCAATGGCACTGCTGAGCTCCTGCGGAGTGCTAGCAAGCCGCTCCACCTGCGCATAGGCTGCAAGCGGAGCGAAAAGCAAGCACAATAAAAACTTGATGCTGGTCTGCCAGCACAATGTGATCCTAGACAACAGACTACTTGGCTACCACGAACTTACGCCATGTAACCTGGCCATCTACACTAAGCTTGTAGAAGTAGGTACCGGGTGCCTGCCGATCCATCGAAACAGTTACCGTGTGGGCACCCGCGGGTTCAAAGCCTTCCTTGATTTGCGCTACGCGGCGGCCGAGCAGATCATACAATTCCAGCGTAACATGTCCCTGACGTTCCATCCGATACGGAATCGTCGTCTGTGATCGGAACGGGTTCGGGTAGTTCTGACCAAGCACAAAACCCAATTCCTTTGGAACAATCAGATTTTCGGCAGCGGTATTATCGTGCAGCCAACGCATATCGCCAATCCCCATCCCATCAGACCCGGCCATGCGCAGTGCATTTGCCAATGGAATGGTGAAGTCCAAATTGTCTGGATCAGTGAATTCGGGATCAATATTGTACATGTCCGTCGCCGTTGAAGTCCCGTTGAGGACGACGGGAGCCACCATGAAGGTATCCGAATAGGAAATCATCGAATTTCCCTCCAGTTTCACGCTGAATTCTGCGTCCATTTTACCGTTAGCAATGATGCTGTTGGTGATCATCGCATTCTGGAATCCCCGCGGATAGAAAGCGCGCCCGTTGCCATGGCCGCAGTTGTGGCATGTGATTCGGTCCATGACCACATCCGGCTCAGGGGTTGAGTCGTCAGCATCACCCGCGTAGATGTAGATGGCCGCCTGGCGCGTATTGGTAAAGGTGCTGTTGGTTACTTCAAAGTACCCGAAATTGTAGAGTCCGCTGTTTGAGGCCTCGTCTTTGCTTCTGAGGCCTTCCTTACCCGCGCCGTTGAAGATGGAATTCCTGAATATCAGCGAATCCGCGAAAGTTCCTGGATACTGGCGAAGGAAATTGCCATCACTGCCGGCCACAACATCGTGCAGGTAACTGTTGGTGACCTTGAGCACCATGCTGGAATCCACATCTTCGCCGTCAATGCGAAGAAGATATTTAGCATTGAAATCTGTACCGGCCTGGCCATCTATCTCAATACCATCCAAGTGCAGAGAATTGTAAATGCGGAACACAACGCGAGTGTTTTCATCCGGTTCATTGTTCTTGATCACCGGCCGTTCATCCAATCCGTCAGCTGCCTGGATTGTAAGTGGAACCCTAACATTCATTTGGTCGTCGTTGAGGTACTCACCTCCAGAATCCGTCAACAGGATGGTATCACCCGCTCCAGCAGCATCAATGGCATCCATAAGTGTATTTTGCCCCGCGGAAACCCTGTGAAGCGATATAACTCCTGGCTCTGGCCACCACCGCGGATCACCAAGGGTTGCACCATCCATGCCCACCCCGATGAGGGGGCTGTTTGACATGAGCGTGAAGTCGCCGTTTGCCGCATCTGTGAACATTGGATCCACTGCATACAGGTTCATAATGGTCGGATCCCCTCCTCCTCGCCAGCCTCCACCAAGACTGACATTGAGCGTGTCACTGTATGCCAAGGTGGACCCTTCAACCATCCAAGGTGCGCCCAGCGTCTTGTTGGTTGCATTGACGATGTCGTAGTTGTCCATCATAATCGTGTTGGTCACCGTTGCATTATCCACTCCTTTCAGATTTAGAAAATAATGACCCACATTATGCATGGTCACATGATCAATGACAACCTCTGGACCGTCATGACTTGGATTTGCTTCCGCATACCCGCCATACACGCTGATCGCGTCGTTCTTAATGTTCCAGAAAGTGGAATTGGAGACCTCGAAGTATTTCACATTAAAAAACCCGAAATCTGGACGATCACTGTCTTCATCGCGTACCCGGATACCTTCCTTGCCTGTGTTGAAGACCAAAGTGTTTCGAACAATAATTGAATCCGCCATCGTTGCACTATAGGCTCGGAATGCATTTCCGTCACCCCCATGCACGATATCATGAAAATAGCAATTGATAATCTTCAGCACATAGCCTTTCTTCACATTATCCCCCGCATCGCCGGCACCACTACCGGTACGAATCCCATACTTGGTCGTCTCGCCCTGATGTGCCAGCCCATCAAATTCAAGACCGATCAGGGTCAGATCGCCATAGAGACGGATGATATCCTTTGTGCCGTCCGTTCCGTTATTTATCAGCACCGGGCGGTTCATGAGCCCCGGGGCCGCCATAATCGTGAGCGTAAGCGAGCTATCTGGTTTAAGTTCATCGTCATTTAGATACTGGCCCCCATCCGTCGTTAAGAAGAGCGTGTCTCCCGGCATGGCCGCTGCCACTGCATCAAGTAATGTGTTCTGACCGGCTTCTACTTCAATGCTTTGCTGGGCAAGAGCCGGCCTCAATCCCAGGAATACCAGGGCAATGATGAGCCCTAAATAGGTGGTTATAGTTGTACGCATAGTGGCAATTCGTTTAGTTGTTAGAGGCTAAGTATACATCATACGCATGTATGATGTAATACAAGCTAATAAATTTCGGTGATAACTACAAGCAGGATCCATCATCCTTGCATTTTTCGCTCACTTAAGGGCCATGTCAGAGCAATTTTTCTGCAATGCTGCTCATCTCGCAATTCGACGATCTGTTGTTGCCAGTGCAGCAACACGACTCCATAAGTGGGTTTCCAGTTTCTATCATCACCTAACGCGCACAACTCTGCCCAACAATGTCACACCGCGCGCGTTCGTCAAGCGTACGAGGTATACAGCAGAAGGTGCAGGTGAACCAGACGCCGTATATCCATCCCACGTGATACGGATAGTTTCGGAGCCGACAATATGTTCTGCCTCAAGCTCACGTATCCTTTGGCCCAGGAGATTGTACACCTCAGCAGTAAGTGGACCAGTATGGTTCACCGAGGTCTCCAGTGTAACGTGGTGACTGAATGGGTTTGGGTAAGCTTGTAGCTGCTCTGGTGTAATGCGACTGGGGATCAGATCAATACTCGTCTTCTCCAAGCCAATCAATAGACGATCCGTTTGAAAGGTAAACGGGCTTGGCTGCCCATTAACATGAACCTCCTGCACCAACTCTGCCCCCGTCATAACTACTTCGATCTGTGCAGATGGATGCACCGCAGGCATAGCAATATCAAGGACTCCACTCATGCTGGCATCCAGAGCAAGCGTCACCTTTGAATCTGAGGAAATCTCTATCTCTGCACTCTTGAATAGATTCGCTTCGCGAACAGCCAGATTCTGCCATCCTGCATCAGTGTTCCGTAACCACGCGAAAGTCCCATCAGTAGCAAATTCGCCCAACTCACGTAACTCTGACCGTGCCTGGAGAAAAAAGTAATCCAGCGAATCAGATCTGACAAGCCTTGCGGCTACATAGGCCTCACTACTTAAATCATCCAGGTCTGGAACGGACGCCCCAGACCTTGCCGGTAGGAGTAGTTGCATGAATGCCGCCTCCTGACCGACTTGCACTGCGTCAACATACCGCTCATGACGCTCATCCTTGAACAGGCTGATATAGCCGGTTGACACCGTCAAATCCGCAGACTCAGGTAACACAAATGCATCGAGTCTTGCTTCCGCACCGTAACGATTTCCGAAAGGAGACCATGATAGGTAGTGACCCGCCTGATCAAATGATCCGCGTCCATGCAAATAAGATCGATAGGTATGCTCCTCAGATCCGTAAAGCAGATCTGAAACAACAAAAAAATCCTGATCAATAAAAGCAATACTCCGACGTAGACTAACATCGTTCGGACGAACATACCCGCTCTCCTTTTCCGCAAACCCGAAAAATTTGGAATCAATCTCATAACGGGCCGAAGGAGTAACGTTAAATACAAACGGGCTGCTAAACAGATTATCCGCCACCGGCGGATGCCCATCTGCAGTTATAATGTTGTGGGCACGGGCCGTAGTGTACCAGGAACTGCGCCGATCATCAGAGAACCCCGAAGGTCCATAGCCTGCATCCGGAGCTAAAATGGCATCATTTCCCCCTAGGAAAAAGGACAGCTGATCTGGATGATTATGATTGTCGGCATCTGCAACACCGTGAAACAATAAATAACGGTCATCCGCTGTACCTTCCCAGTTCGCCCGAAATACTACCTGACCACCTTCCAGAAATTGATTCGGAGAAGCCGTTGGCGCAACGGATTCAATGGAACTGTCGAATAGGATGTACTCGTCGATTTCCCACGTTACGTCTACGGTTGCACCCGTGTAATTTTGTTCAATAAGGTGGGTGTTCTCAAAATTCCACTGACAAATGGCTGCAAAATCTGCGTCTGTGCTCAAGGAGGTAGGTACGCCTCTGTATGCCGCAGCTACCATATGGGTGGGCGCCGGCTTGAGGTAGGAGTCCTCTATATTCGGAATCTGACCACGTCCTGTACGTACACGGATTGGCCATTCAAACGCCGGCTGATAAACACCAAATAAATCTACTCCTGATACATTCAGGTAATGCCACAGAAAAGGGATAAAGTTTACTGCATTATACATCCAATAGTGTCCACCTTCGCGATAGATTCCGTCTGCACTAAACTGGTACCTCGTCACTGTATTTGCTGCTTCCAGAGCGTGTGAGAGCCAATCTGCGGCCTGATCATGGTCAGAAAGTACCAGTGCCGCAGTGCCGATTGCCCAAGCCGGCTTGGACCGATGATTATGCGGGCGCGGTGCCAAACGGGCCCCAACCATAATATTGTCCCTCAGGTACTGCGTCTCTTCCGCTATGCGACGACGAATTTCGGTGTTCTGATCTGAGGTCAATTGATCAAAAACCCAGTCATAGGCCGCAGCGTAATTCTGCAACCAGGTTGCACGGTAAATCTCATCATAAGGCTTTTCTCCAGTCTGGGGCACACCGTCATAGGCCAGCAGTAAAGCCTCAATTGCCCTTTGGAGTGCGGTTGAATCTTCCTCCACCAACCACCAGAAGGCTAATGTCTTTGCTGCTTGAGGGCGATCGTTTTCATCCAGAGTAGACGCATCTTTATTGATGTACCCGAGAGCATCCGATCTCAAGCGCTGCCAAAGGATATAGTACCTTGAGCTCTGATCATCCTTACGCGAACGGAGCTCCGGTATAAAACCCGTGGAAAAGTATAAAGACGGGTGTTGCTCAGCCGCCGGTAATACCGGTGTAGTATCAGTAGCAAAACCCGTGTACGTGTCGTACCTGGGATGCTGAGCTAGAGCATGCGCAGGAACAAGCAGACCAATGAACAGCAGCTGCCGCCAGAAAGGCACAGCAAAATCAGATCGGCCGGAGAACAACATCATAAATAAACACTCGTTTCGATTGGCCGTGTATGCTACAGATGCCCTTCATAAGCCGGCCAGCTCCTTCTAAAAAGTGTAGGACACACCAAAGAGCACATTATGCTTGCGTATCCGGTTGTAGTCAACATTGGATTCCCATCTATCCTGATAACGCAGACGCTGAAATTCATATGCGATATCCAGCGTAAGGACGGAAATACTCGTCCCGAGTCCAGCACTGAATGCGTCTCCAGTAGCCGTCTGCCCGAGAAGTCCAAAACCTTCGATCCTGAACGGCTGTGGGTCACGCCTGAATCCTGCACGAAGGAACGTGTCTCCTTGAAAATTCCATTCTGCTCCCAAACCTATGCCTTGAACCATTCCCCAATCTGGAGCTGTAGTCACTCCACTGCCTGTGACCTTCAGGTCCGAAAAATTCTGCCAAGAATAATCTGCCACAAGCGTAACAGCCGGTATAGGGCTCAGAGCAACTCCTGCCCTAACGCGGGCAGGCAATCTGACTTTATCCACTCCTACTTGTGTAAGACTTTGCAATTCTACACCCTGCGCACGCACTCCGGTGTTACTGAAGGTGCGCCGCAGGTTACTCGTAAATTGGTATGTGATTCCTACAGTGATCACATCATACTGCCACTGCAAGCCCAGTACCCCTCCCCAGCTGTTGTATTCTGAGGACCCATCCCACAACGTAGCCCCATCAACGGATTCATGATCGTAGTCATGAGCATCTTCGCGCAGTATGAATACACCTGTTTCACTGATCTCCTGGCGATCTGTCGAGCTCCCCCAGGTTCGAGAAATACGCAGCCCAACATGAAAATTTTCGCTCAACTCCAATCCGGCTGCTGAGGAAACGGACTGAATATATCCAGTGCGCTCCCTCTCAAAAGCCGACCATCGAACAACGATTTCTTCTCCGGGCCTAGGTCGTTCAACAGGATCCGGACGAAATTGGCCGATGTAAGGATCCAGTACATTATCATTGCGATCATAATCGCCCAATTGTGCGATCTGATGTAGCATAATCCCTACAGTCAGTGCGCGGTCCCCCAATCTCAATGGGATTGCCCCCCCTATTGTTGCTAATCGAAATGTGCCCTGACTGTGGGTCCAGTCCGGCTCCGAGAGCGGTTCGCTCCGATATTCATTCGGATCTGCGAAAAAGAGCGACATTCCCGCGTAATAGCGATTTGGATTCCAATGCTGCGTTTCTGCCCAATCCTGCTGAAACCAGGCCCCGCTTGCAGAAAGCGCCGGACGAGAAAGACTAGCGAGTCCTGCCGGATTGAGAATCACAGATTCTACAGAACCTGAGAGGGCAGTTACTGCACTGCCCATTCCCCGTGCACGAGCAGTTACTGACTCCTGACGCTCCAGTCCCTGAACCGATAGTGGCTGCATTACCCCCTGTCCGTATGACAACGGGGCTACAAACAACAACAGTATCGGGAGTCGACGAAACATGTCTTGACGCTAGTCTATCGAAAGTGAAAATCCAAGCCGGTGCACCGCTCCAAAGGCCTCGCTCATACTGCTATAGCTGTAATCGAACCCGAGTCCTACAGAAGCTATCGGCTGACGTATCCCGAGTCCAAAACTGTAGGATGCTATGTCATAATTGTGCTGATACCCGCCCCGTACATGTATGCGCTGCAAAAATGCATACTCCAGTCCCGCAGCCCACTGTTGATCATAATCATTGGGCTGGATGAGGTCGAAGGTGGCTGTCAAGCGGTTAGCGCCCTGAAATGAAATGAGACCACTGCTACCAATAACATCCACTGCACCACCAAGTCGGAACCGTAACGGGACCGGATAGGAGTCTTCACCGAAGGACACCGGTGCACCAAAGTTCATCACAGATGCACCGAGCCGGAGTGACCGAAACCCCGTTATGTACGTCATTCCAAAGTCAAATAGAAAAGCATTGGCTTCGGAAAGCCAGAGGCTTTCATGTGCCATCTTGGCCGTGAGGCCGGCAGAAAACCGATCCGTGAAG
Source organism: Rhodothermaceae bacterium bin80 (assembly GCA_002238805.1). Classification (GTDB taxonomy): domain Bacteria; phylum Bacteroidota; class Rhodothermia; order Rhodothermales; family Bin80; genus Bin80. The sequence continues at coordinate 49,919 of MPNB01000012.1, forward strand.
GCTCTGGCATATGACACGCCAAGCACCCAACTCCGCAATGAGAAGGTCGTACCCGTCAGACCCGGGTTATACACTTGCGTTCCCCCCTGGTCAACAAACCCGAGATGATCTACGCGCGTCTCCTGAAAATCCCCCATGTCTGCCATGTAAAAATGTACGCCCGCATGCCCCCAGGATCCAAGAGATGCACCATAGGCAACACCATAATGCGCCGTATCCAGCAACCAGTCCACCCGATCAATCACGAGACTGTGTCCTGCCGTGCGCGTCAGCCCGGCTGGGTTCCAGTAGAGCGCATGCGCTCCTTCGGCTATAGCACTGTACGCAGTACCAACGCCCATCGAACGGGCATCGGGGGCCACACTCAGAAATTGCATAGACGATGTTCCCACCTTCTGCCCCTGAGCGGTTGGTAAAAACAAACCACTGGCGAACAGAAAGACCAATGCAGCTATGCTGCTTGATGTTCTCCGTCTCATTTGATCACCGTAAATTTGCCGCGATAGGTTTCCCCGTCGGGAGTCTGTACAACGAAGAAATAGACTCCCGAAGCAATCTCTTGGTCGTTACGGGTTACTTGAAACCAGGGGGTGGAATACTGAGATGCATCATGCTCTATCGTATCCACAAGCTGTCCACTGTATGAATAAATCTCGATTGTAGCACGCTCTGGCAACCCATAAAAGCCAATTTGCTGCGCTGAATTACCACCCCCTCCACTTGTGAAACCACTGCTGAGATGAAAGGGATTAGGCACAGCATGCACTTCGTTCAGCGTTTCAGCAGCTCCGAGCTTGGAGGTTACTTCCATGAGGTTGGTCTTTCCGCTTTCATTGCCCTGGGCATCCAGGGATGTGACTGCGTACCACTGTGACTCTCCGACCGTCGTTTCTGTGTCTATGAACTCGTACAAATCTGCCTCTGTCAGATTATTGGCACTGCCAACAGGAATCTCTGCCAGTGTCTGCCATGGACCGATCGCCGCCTGTGAGCGCTGAACTCGGTAGGTAACAACTGGACCCGTCAATCTTGGATGTGAAAAAGATTCCTGCGCACGCCCCCAACGCAGAACCGAGTGTGCCCTGTCGTTATTGGTAATCCTAACAATAGGTGCTGGAGGTGGTGTAGGTATCTGATAAACCCCATTAGGCGGGTTATCTTCCGGCCAGAGAGGCAGCACGGGTGCCCTGCCTGTGTAGGCATTGTAGGCCATATCGGCCACATCTTTGACGGTTCGGACATCCGAGTTCACATAGTCTGGATAACCAAACTCTCCGATATAGTTTTCTACAAGTGTTTGACCGGATGCCGGATCAATCACCCGATCTGCAAAATGGGGAACCTCATGCCATGGTAACTGCTCGTCAATTACCTCGCCAAGCCCCCCACCTTCGTCCCACTCCCCAGGTCCACTGGCAGCACCATAACCAACCACCTCAGCCATTGAGAACTCCAACTTGCCTCCTGGCGGAAGGATATACGGTCCAAATACAATGTGGTGACCAACCGCCTTGTAGGATTGCCTAAAATTGAATGCTCCGCGTCCAATCCACCTCAGAGAATCGGGATCTTCGGTGCCCGGTGGCGGAGGGAATACCGTTTCGCGATAGGGGGTGTATGTACCACTCCAGCGTGTGTACGGGACAAGTTTGGGTATCATCTTGTCCTCTCTGGAATTTCCGCTCTCGACCTTATTCATGAAGGGTTGTTTGAGCGTACTGTCGCTATCAATCATGCGCTCATTCGAAACCCTCGGATCAAGTGCGATCGTGTTACCCTTAGTGGCCAAGTAGTTGCGATCGTAATACAACATCTGGATACCGGGAGCCTGGGGGGACATCAATCCTCCGCCCTGCTCACCCGTAGCAGCGAAATTCGCAAAATATTTTGGGTCTGGCTTGCCGGATTGGGCAAAATCCGCGTTCACACCATTACCCGTGTTAACTACATACCTCAACCAGCGATGCCGGTCGAAATAACCGCGCAGATCGTTCTTGTACATGAAATCATACTCCCACGTACCATACCACCGCTGAAACCCCATCATTGAAGGTGCCACTCCATAATGAAACCCTATGAGCACCTCGTGGAGTGTCTCATTATTATCTGGACTGCCACCCCCGTCCTTATCACCGGTGTTTTCAAACGTGTACTCGAATATGATCAAATCGTCATAGTCTGGATAACTCCAAGCGCGACTGGTACGTGTAACAGATATCCCGGTATTGGTGCCCCACTGCGCAATAATGATTTCCTCCGCTTCATTGGGATCATAAGCCGGGTTCAAACTGCCATCGTCTAATAGCGGATAGTTCTCTATGCGTTCAATGGAAATCGGAAAGGAATACACACCGGCAACAGTGATGGGTATATGCTGCCCGGATGATCCACCAAACGAGTACAGGCGCTCGTCGAGATTGAATATGTTCACACCGTCGTACGAGGCTGAAATCGATATTCCGCCTCCAATAATGTTGTGTTGTCCACTGTACTGCAGACCATCTATGGTCGTAGCTGAATTCCCCGGCCACTCCATGAGTGGGTCTAGGGTAATGTCGTGATCTCTGTAAAACCACTTGCGACCGATCTCTCCAGTATTATAGACCGTCTCGTGCAGCATGCCACGACGGTGTACACGCTTGTCCCGCAGGACCTGTGCCTGAGTTTCGGGAAGCACTGCTGCCGAAATTAGAATGAGCGCGAGGATACGGACCATTTTATTATTATGCCGTAAGTGGTATCACATGTTTATGACAACGCCAACCCGTATTGAACGGGGAGCATTGTTGTAAATACGAAACGTCTGCACGGCAGCAAGATCAGGGTTGTTGCTGTCTGGCAGAGCGTATTCTATGTCTTCTCCATTCTCATAGCGACGTAGTGTCTCAGAATCCAGGAAAACCCTGTTATAATGGAATACGCGTGCATTAAAGAGGTTGAATATCTCAGCGAAAACATCCAGTTGTGCAATACCAGCACGAATGGTTTTAGTGATCTTGAGATCCGTGTTGTGTTCCCAGGGGGTACGTTCTGTATTCAACTTTGCAAAATTGTCCCCCAACAATTCACTGGGTGTATACGGCCTGCCACTTCGGGAATCATGGAGAAAGTTTATCCGAAGACGACTTAACGGGTATCCGCCAGCGATCCTTGGACCCCATTCATGTGGGAGGTTGATCCCGGCAATCAACACGAGCGCGTGTGTGCGGTCAAAATTGAGAAGTATATCACGTGGACTGGGAGCTTGTGTCTGTTCGTCGGTTTCGTCAATGATCGGACTGCGCCCCGTTGGGGTTGAGTTCTTTCCGGTAGCTACTGAAAAGTGATAGCGCACTGATCCAGAAATAAACCCTCTGCGCTTATTCAGGCGTAGACTGAAACCACGAATGTTTGCGTAATCCCGATTACCCAGTGACTCATAAAGATTATCATTGGAGTCGATGTAGACCACACGTTGAATCAGGTTTTTAACGTCTTTGTAGTATCCACTCACATCCAATGTGAATCCGCGAGCTACCCCCAGCACCAGGCCGACATCGTAGCTCTTGGTTTCCTCCGGCTTTAAGAGGGGATTACCGAGCCGTCTTGGCTCCACCGTCCCCAGGTTTTCGTTGAAGAGTGTTGTTCTGCTACCAATCAGACTCTCTAGACCAGGACGCTTGAGGTAGCTGCCATAATTGAGATGAAAGACTGCCCGCTCACTGATCGGAAAAGAAAATCCAAGCCGCGGCTGTAGGCGCGCTACGATTGGCGTCTCTTCGGTCGCAGCGCTGGTTTCACTGATGAGCGCGGGGTTTGTAGGATCCCTGAATGGAGAGAACGTGTCTGTGTAGTACTGGACATTCTGATCATAGAAGTCAAAGCGCAGTCCCACATTTGTGATCATTCCCTGAAATTCCATCTTATCCTGAACATAGATGGCCCCTTCGTACGGGCTGGCTTGAAAAAATTCCTGCACAGCACTGGATCGGGAAGAATGATTCAGACGATTCTCAACATTTATATCGTACAGGTTGCCTTGGATACCAGCTTTAATTTCGTGATTATTGGAAACCTGGCTGGTAATGAATCCGACTGCGGAATACGTCCAGGATTCTTCGTCGAAAAAATCATCATCCATGACTCCGGTTCGGAATCCATCCTCCCAATAAAGTCTTTCCCAGACGGATCCATCTGTGATATCATCTCGAAACCGGTTCGGATCAATTACATCCACACCTTCGCTGAGCTTGGTCCGCATCCCGTTCACGGTTAGTTCGTAGTAGGTCCGATCATTCAGAACATGAGAGTAGACCAACCCTATACCGGCACTTTTGTCCAGCACCTTGTTCGCACCGATTACACGATCATAGACCCACCTGTAGAAGCCACCGGAGGAAGAGCTAAACTCCTGCTGGTAGACACTACCATACATTCCACTCAACTTCAATTTCTTGCCTGGCCCGGGCTTCGTGACAAGATTGCCCATAACCTGCATTTGCCTATCGGCTTCCGGCGTTGGCAGCATAGGCCATACCCTATTGATCTGGGTTGCTACAAAGAGGCGGCTGTTCTGGGAGATCGGACCACCGAGTGTAAAGTCGATGAGTGCATCCCACCGGTCATTGTACTGATACCCGACATCACGATGCGTCCGCTGCCACAGGTCGTATGCGAGCTGTGCACCTTCGTCAGGATCAACCCTAGAGCCAAAGCCACGACCTACTGCCCCCTGCCATCTCGGTTTGTCGTCATTTTCTGGGTCAGGCGCTTTCCACCACTCCAGGTTATTCATCAGGCGGATATAGGGATTATTCGCCGGATCAAACACACTTCCTCCGAAATGCTTATAGTTAGGGGTACGTGTACGAATTTCAGCTCGACTGCTCCATGATTCTCCTCCCTCCTTGGTGGAGATATTGATAACTCCACTCATGGCGTTGCCATATTCGGCCGCAAACCCACTCGTAATGACCTCTACTTCTTCCACTGCACTCAGCATGGGCGTGAATGAGCGCGATGAGTTCAAGGGGTTTACGATCCCCATGCCAGCCAGCACATAGAGTTCTTCGTTGGATCGTCCACCTCTGAAGTGCCCATCATTCACTTCTGCCTGAAGTCCAAGCACATCAGACAGGTCGGTAATACCGGCAATCTGTTCGACGTCCTCTGGACGGATAATTTCCAGTGTGGCTGTCTGATCGACTTCTACATCCGGGCGCACAGCAATCACGAGTAGTTCTTCTTCTTCGGTCAGAGATTCTTCAAGAATGAAATCAACCGTTGTCGTCTTGTTGATATTAACGATGACCTCAGATTGAGTTACGGTTCGGAATCCGATAAAGGATGCTCGCAGACCGTAGGTACCTGGCTCCACATTCAGAATAAAGAATCGACCATCCAGACCTGTGGATGCTCCCCTGGTCGTGCCCACAATAACCACGTTCACGCCGACCATCGCTTCCCCCGCTTCGTCTGTAACGACCCCCGTGATTTTACCGGATTGGGCGCTTACGGAAGTGGCTGTCAGGAGGTACACAAGACCAAGCACAACCGCGTATGTAATACCTCGAACGTGCTGCTTCATAACCGATTGCACACTATGCTATATGTAGGATGTCATACATATTTTAACCATTTTTGATCACACATGCAAATAGTTAAGTCATGAATCTCCGAACTATGAACTACACCAAGGCGAATCTTAGGGAATACTCTCGTATCCGTACGAGAATCCTATATTAATCTTGAGTGCGTTTGTGTTTGGAAATTGTGCCAGGTTAGCGGACACAAATGTTCGATTGAGGAGTGCATGACGAAGGTGGGGGCCAAATTGGTGAGGGGATTGCGATCTTCCGCTTCCTGTTTCCTGTCAGAACAAAGATGCTCAGATTTGTTCAATCCCGAATGGGAATGGTATCAGTCTGAGTGATGCTGTAATCCCCTTACGTACGGCAAGAACTAGACCAAACTACAGTCTGGTTCAGCCTTTCCAGATACTTCCCGAATCGAAAAAATCTCAGGATCGGATACTCAGAGTGTACAATTCCCGATTATTGCCTTAAATACTGGAGTGCACGCTTGGCCGTTGCATCACCAGTCAGCCCGTAGAAATATGTGCCTGTACTGAGGCCGTCTGCATGCAGGATAGTCGTATGCTTACGTTTGTAGCACTATACCCCGAAAGATATCATAGGCATGACAGATTACTCAGCCAGGCCTTATTGTACTGAACCGTATTTTTAATTATCAAATCAGGTTAGCACCCATGGGTGATGAGATTCCCCCAGGCGACTTGACGACGCCTTGATGAGATTCAGCCCTGCGTAGCAGAGACCGGAGGCATATCACCTACGGGAGCTTCGACCCAAGGCCGGGGCTGTAGCATGCCTTCCAGACGTGAGATACGACTATCAA
>MPNB01000155.1 GCA_002238805.1 Rhodothermaceae bacterium bin80
AGCCGTTTTATCTTGCTTGATCTCCGATACCTCCCAAGGAGATTCAATCCCTAAGAGATGGTTAATATCTTGAACACGTAGGGCCATCGTTGGTAATGATTGTTGATTGATTTTCGTCACAAAAACGTAGCCAAGATAACAACGAAATCTATCCAGAATCTATTCCAGCACATACTTGTTCATCCTAATTCTGACACCCAACCCACTTAAAAAGCTGAAGCCCCAAGAAAATTAATCGTTTACTTGGGACTATAATAACCATAGGAACAGTATTATTAGCAACTCTTATTACCGTTGTTATCCAGCTCCTTTTTTTCGAGTGAGCATTTATGATGGTATGAGCATCAGCCGTATCAGATTTGGAGGCGTTCTGTAATTACAGACATAGCCGTACTGTTGCCGGACTCCGAATCCATTCTGGACCTTGATGTTCTTACCAACGGCTTCAATGGCGATGTTATTGGCGGGCCCCAAGATAGACAACGCTTGCATTCTGTGGGTATAGTTATTCCGCTCACGAAACACAAATCCATCAAGATTTGCAACCTTTACGGGAGTGATATACCCCCTTTACTGCCGCACCATTTTCCGCACTCCCGCTGCTTGTCGGCCATCCACTTCCATCCGCACGAGATACACGCCGCGCAAAGGGGATTCGCTGTTCCAGCGCACTTGGTGCGTTCCCCTGCTTAGCGCTGGTCAGCAACGGTCTTGATTCGCCGCCCCAGCACGTCAAACACGTCAAGGCGCACATGCCCTGGTTTCTCGGTCGTGAACTGCAGCGTCGTTTCTCCGGCGAACGGATTGGGGTAGTTCTGTTCCAAAATTGTCTCGGGGATTTTTCACATCCATCGCCGTGGAAGTGGAAATGTCTTAAATTGTTCTTGCAGCTTTTTCATGAGGGCGGGGGTAAGCATGAATACCCAAAATCATGAAAGTTAGTTTAGCAACATATAGGTGGCCCACATGGCTCGGAATCAGTGGCCCACATGGTCGGAATACACAGCAACCACACTCGTCCGATACTCGCAGATATCCGTGTGGAGCCATTGCCGAAGACGATGGTCGTATCCAGGTCAAACTTCCCCACACTCTGGACAGTGCAATACCGAACCCTTTGAGCAGGTTACATGAATCTCAGCCGTAAAAGCCGTCTTATCTTGCTTGATCTCCGAAATCTCCCAAGGAGATTCAATCCCGAATCTATTCTAGCACATACTTGTTCATCCTAATTCTGACACCAAACCCATTTAAAAAGCGGAAGCCCCTAAAAACTAGCGGATAATAGGGCCAGCGGGGTTTCGAGGCTCGTCAGGATACAAGTGGCCAACCCACTCATCGTATCCATTGAATATTTGGGTTCGGATTCGTTGCTCAACGCCCTCACTTGGCAGAAATCGCTCCGATGCCTGTGTCCAGCGCGGGTGGGGGATGTTGGGATTCACATTGGACAGGAATCCGTATTCTCGGGGTTGCAGTTCATTCCAGAAGGTACTAGGTTGCTTCCGTGTAAACTCAATGCGTGTGACCGCCTTAGGTCCCTTGTAGCCGTACTTCCAAGGCAGAACCAGCCGTAAAGGCGAACCATTCTGTTTCGGCAGAGGCTCTCCGTACATACCAACAGCAACAAAGGCTAGCTCATTCATGGCCTCATCCATCCGTAATGCCTCGAAGTAAGGCCAGGGATACCATGTTGCCCGCTTCTGTCCAGGCAGTTGTTCAGGTCGGGAGACACACGTAAACTTAACATGTGTGGCGGATGATTTTGGCTCACATTTTTCAATCAGCTTTGCGAGCGGAAATCCTGTCCAAGGGATTGTCATGGACCATGCCTCCACACATCTAAAACGACAAACGCGTTCCTCTAGGGGCATTGATTTGATGAGGTCCTCGAGATCCCAGGTCTGCCTCTTTGCAACTTGCCCACGCACTTCCAACGTCCAGGGGAAAGGGTGATAGTCATCGACCAGTGGCCAGACATTCTTCAGATCGCCTTGGTTGATGAACTCGTAGAAGTTGTTGTACGAGGAAGCAACAAGGCGCTCAGTAATTACCCGCTCGGGTACCTGGTAGGCCTCGTTGCGTGGGGCAGGAAAGCCGTCACGCGGTGCATTTTTGGGGATCTTATCCAGAGGACCATCCACCATACCTCTGCTTTCTACGGAGCATCCCCCCATAGCAGCAAAGCCTATAGATCCCAGACCAAGAGCTTGAATAAACTTGCGCCTGTTTGTGTAAGCAGCTTTGGTCGTACACGCGCTTTCTTGGAGCGCCCAGTCTGGTCGGAGAATTACGTTTGCCATTTCTTGAAAACCCTTAACTTTGTTCCTGAATCAGGTTCACTATGAACATAAGTGAAAGATCCGAAAGCATTTAATTTTGACGGTGATTACGGCGAGGAGTATAAAGAATTAGCCAGCCGTGTGATCCCGGGTTACGACGAATTTTTTATTGCTACGCTTGCTCTACTGCAGGAGCGATTGGACGAAGAGGCCCGACTTCTGATTGTAGGTTGTGGCACAGGCCGCGAATTGGAAGTCTTTGCTCCGTCAGCCAGAGACTGGAAGTTTGATTGTGTGGATCCAGCTCAATCCATGATAGAGTATTCTCGACAGGTGGCCAAACATCTGGGGGTGTACTCAAGGGTACGATTTCATAATTGCTACACGCATGAGCTTGATCTTGATTATCAGTTCGATGCAGCCACAGTCATCAATGTGATGCATTTTCTCCTGGATGATGGATCCAAGGATGCACTCATACGGAGTGTTGTGCAGCAGGTTAAACCGGGGGGAACGGTTGTGCTCTTTGATTTGCACGGTGATCCCTCCAAAACTTATTTCAAGCTGTTTTACAGCGCATGGATTCGCTACATGGACCTTCGAGGTTACACGGGTAAGAAAAAAGATCGCTTGCTCAAAAGGCTTGAAGCCGGAATTGCTTATGTCGGTGATGATCGAATTATGGAGATCTGTCAAACTGCCGGTCTAAAATTGATTCGTCCGTATTGGGGTGGACTACTCTACACAGGATGGATGTTTGAGCGTCTGTAATCATTCTGCAAGTATTGGGCTGTGTTCCGAAAAAACCTTCTGTTAGTGCCCGGACAATGGGCCAAGCATGCTCTCCATCCAGGGAAAGTTTCTGCGAGTAACTTAGAGTCCTCACTTGCTCACCTTTTATGCTTGAAGAAGAGTACTTTCATGCCTTGCAGGGGCCGTGCGAGGTATGGTCTGCAACCCGCCCCAAGTCTAGTTGTAACAACCAGAGTCAGAGACCCGTAGCTCCTCGAAAAACCCAGTAATCATCAAACTAGGGGTTTGTAGAAGCTCGGAAGCCATGTTGTTGTTGGTGTCACAGTAAAAAGTAGAATCCTATGAATGAAATAACATTGGAGGACTACCGCTGTTTTCACACAAGACAGGTTGCTCGCCTTGCTCCGCTAACATTGCTGGTAGGTGATAACAGTACAGGTAAGACCTCTCTATTAGCCATGATACGGGTGTTGTGGGATTGCATATATAACGATTATGACCCGAGGATTCCAAATTTCAAAGAAGAACCGTTCGATTTTGGAAGTTTCGATGAGATAGCACATCATCGAAGCGAGAGAAGCGGGCCAGCGTCTACATTTGAGGCTGGGGTTAGTATTGATCAGGGCTTAGAGGCTGAGTTCGTGTTTGGAAAAGAAGGAACTATCCCTGAACCAGTGAAAGTGCGCTTCGCTGACGGTGATAACTGGATTGAAAATCGCTATGATGACGAGGGGAACCATAAGATGCGGGTTGGCACCCGCAGAGGAACCTGGGAAATACCGGCACCTTGGAATGTCCCAGGTAGAGCCATGTCTTTGCTTACACCAAGATGGTTACTGTCGTTGATGGGCCGGGGTATTTTTTATGCCGATGATGGCAAAGCCAAATCCCGTGAATTCATTCGGCTAGATGGTACTCCTTCCTTCTCAAGAACGGATGCCGATTCAATTGCAGGGTCTAGGTTTTTGAATTTTCGTCCTGCCAAGGAGCGTCCATACGTAAGTGCGCCGATCCGGTCCAAGCCGCGACGTACTTATGATCCGGCTATCCTGACCCCGGACCCAGAAGGCGACCACGTTCCAATGCTCATGGCCGATCTAGCTGTTAAGGATGATGGCGTATGGACAAACCTTAAGCAGGAATTGGAACGTTTTGGTTCATCCGCTGGAATTTTCGATGAAATTAATGTTAAGCGCTTTGGAAAATCAGGGAGCGCCCCGTTTCAGATTCATGTTAGAAAATCCGGCAACAAACGAAAGGGGCCCAAACAGAATTTGATAGATGTGGGATACGGTATCAGCCAGGTTTTACCTATTTTGACGGAACTCTTGCAACCAAACATCTCCAGAATAGCATTGCTACAGCAGCCGGAGGTACATCTTCATCCCAGTGCTCAAGCTGCTCTGGGGAGCCTGTTCTGTCGGGTTGCAGGTCGGGGGCGGCAATTAGTAATTGAGACACACAGTGATCGCCTGATCGATAGAATTCGCATGGATGTACGTGATAGCGAGACGGAGCTAAAACCCGAGGATGTTTCCATTTTATTCTTTGAGCGAAATGATCTAAGCGTCCAAATCCACTCGATCCGGATAGACAATCTGGGAAATGTCCTTGATGCTCCCGATAATTATGGCAGGTTCTTCATGGAGGAAACAAAGAGGTCTTTAGGAATCTAGCCCAAGTTTGTCACGCGTAGTAATATAGAAGACACAGACCTTTCCTGATCCCATTTTTTGGGCATTTTTTTCGGGGCCATGGATGTCGGAGATTTACCGGATATGTCTGTGTTGATTTAAGGGGGTA